>JAPLZH010000047.1 GCA_026395105.1 Candidatus Tayloriibacteriota bacterium | reverse complement strand
GACTAAAAATTGTGCTAGAATAATGCATACGAAAGAGCCCTTAGGCAGTATTAAGTTGATAATGGTTTCGATAAACATATTATCCCTTATCCTAAGGGTTTTTTCTATGTGGAGGGATTTTTAAGCGGACACTAGTGATATTATATCATCAAAAGAAAACACCCGCACAAAGATGTGAGGATGTTCTCTCTCGGACCGCGGTAGTTATTCAGCCTAGAAAATCTAGGTGGGAAACCTCAAAGTCAGATCCACGGACCGACTTAATTCGAACACCGAAATGTTCATCAGCTCCCCTGAAAAAATGTTATAGATTAAATAACTATGCGATCCTCCACTAATTATAGTTTATTCAAGTATGCCGTCTAGATTGACATCATATAGAATCTGCTCCGCCACGAGTTTATAGTTCACGATCTCATTATCTTCAAACCAATGCGGTATCTCCTTATCAGCCTCCTTAACAGAACCAGATGCATGAACGAGATTTCTTACACTTCTCAAATCTCCGTCGGACATTTCATAAGAATCTAAAACAAAGTCTCCACGAATAGTACCGACGTCTGATGTTAAAGGTTCAGTACCACCTGTAATTTTTCTAACTATTTTAACGGCATGTGCACCCTGCCAAACCATAGCGAGTATCGGACCGCTCGTCATATAAGTGACGAGTTTTTTTAATAATCTAGTAGTTATTTCTAGCGGGTCTGATATAGGAGGCTCTATTCCTTTATCTTTATAGCTTTTTATAGTCTTCTCTCCAGTTATTCTTCTCCATTCTGGGTCGAGGGTGTAATGCTTTTCTATTAATTCAGGAGTCGGAATCATGATTTTTAGGCCGACTAGCTTTAATCCGACTCTTTCATACCTCCTAATGATTTCACCCATGAGGCCTCTTTGAATTCCATCTGGTTTAATTAGTACTAATGTTCTTTCATTTTTGTAGTGTTTCATTTTTTTAACTAAAATTAATTAATTTTTGTTAAGATTTCCGGATCTCCCTTCGTTATGACTATAGTATGTTCAAAGTGCGCAGAAGGTTTACCATCTTTTGTCCTGAATGTATATTCATCATCGTCGAGAGTTATCTTTTTCGTACCTAAATTAACCATCGGCTCTATAGCTATAACTAGTCCTGGCTTTAAAACATCTCCAGTTCCTGGGTCACCATAATTCGGTACGAATGGATCTTCATGAACCTTATAACCTACTCCGTGACCACATAGTTCTTCTACGACTCCGTATTTAAAAGGCAAAACAGATCGCTCTACAGCACTCCCTATATCCCCCGTTCTTTTGCCACCCTTCGCTGCTTTTATTCCGGCAAAAAGTGCATTACGAGTTACCTCCATTAGCTTTTCTAATTCGGGAGTTACTTTGCCGACAGGAACCGTCACCGCCATATCTGTGATCAAACCTTTATGAGTAAGGCCGAAGTCTAAACTGACGATATCCCCTTCTTTTAAAATCTTTTCCTCTTCATTCGGAATGCCGTGAACGATTTCATCATTTATAGAAACACAAAGTCCCGCTGGATATGCGCGTGGTGCACCGTAAGGCGTATAGTTTAAAAAAGACGGCACATCTCCTCCGTCTGTAATCATCTTTTCCAGAAAATTATTTAAATATTTTGAAGATACGCCAGGCTTCACTTCTTTTACGAGTTCATTCATAATCTCCGCATGCCTTCGCCCGCCTTCTCTTAAAATCACTATATCCTCCTTTGTTTTTATGGAAATCATATATTCATTCAGTTATATACTCTCACTATAGCTCTAATCTGACTTTTTTCAAAATATCCTGATGAATGGTCGATGGGTCACCCTCCCCGTCCACTTCTACGAAATTATACTGTGGACTTTTTTTATAAAAATCAACAGTAGGTATGACGTTCGTCTTAAACCATTCCATTCGCACTTTTATATCCTCTTCTGTATCATCCATTCTACCTCTGCCGAGTAAACGCTTCTTTGCCGTCTCTTCGCTAGTGTTTATATAGATTACATGTAAATCTTTAATGCCATAAAAGTCAAAGACAGAATTTAGAACGCCCGCTTCGTGAACCTGACGAGGAGTTCCGTCTATTAGTAAGTGGTCGTTACCATTATAATTCTCCGCCATAAAATTCGCCCACATGAGAACTGAGAGAAATTCTGGCTGAAGTTTTCCTTCTTTATATATTTTTCCCGAAAGTCTTTTTGTAAATGAATCACCTTCTATGAAACGCCTAAACTCTGCTCCAGTCTGGACCCAGAAAACTCCACGACCAGCATCGTTCTTTTTTAGAAAATTAAGTAGAAGCTCTACCTGAGCTCCCTTTCCGCATCCCGAGCGGCCGATGAATATATATGATTGTTTATTCATTACCGTTAGTATAGCAAAAAAGAGGAATTTGGCATCTTTCGTGGTGAAATTATGCCTTTAGACTGAATCCTATTACATTTTTCGGCTTTTGTTCTTCGTCTAATAAAAACTTTAAAACCTCAAATATTTCAGTGATATTTTTATCGTATTTCTTTTCTAGATCTTCAATATATTCTCTTAACTCCTTATTTGTAGACAGAATTTCTCGAAGCTTTGTAAATGTCCTGATTATCTGAATATTTACTCTTATTGCCTTTTCACTATTTAAGACACTAGATAACATGGCTACACCTGCCTCGGTAAAGACAAAAGGTAAAGTACGACGACCGCCCCAACTTGAGGTTCCAAATTGGAACTTCAAATTTTTACACTCTTCCTTCGACAGCTGAAACATAAAGTCCCTTGGAAATCTTTTTTTATTTCTCTTAACGGCTTTATTTAAGTTTTTCGTTAAAACTTCATACAGCTCCGCCAAATCGTAATCCAACATAACTTTCTTACCTCGAATTAACAAAATTCTACTGATTATTCTCTCTTCTGGAATAATATCTTTGATTTTATCCATATTTATAATAATTTATTAATAATTATGACTATGCTAATAAAAATCTATATGAAAGTCTATAGACTTTTTTACAAAAACTTTATCAAAATTTTATCTCGAGTACGGCGCCGAGATAAAAAGTGCACTGCTGCACTTTTTATACGGTCCGCGGTAGCGGAATCGCCGATATGAGCAAAGCGAGTAGGCGATAGGTGAGCAAAAACTCAGCAGAGTTTTATGCGTACCCCTAAAAAAGCTCTATTATTTTTTGCTCTCCTATTACTCTCTTTTTGCTCTCTAGTATTCCCTCATCGAAACCTGCGCATCGATTCTCTTCACGAGGTCTATAACCACAGACACGACGATAAGTAATGCCGTACCACCTATAGTAAGTGAACGATCACCTGTAAAAGCCTGTAAAGTTAGAGGCAAAATGGCTACGATACCGAGGAATAGTGCACCGACTAAAGTGATTCTAGTCATGACTTTCTCTATGAATAAAGTAGTCTGCTCCCCAGGGCGAATACCTGATAAGAAAGCACCGTTCTTCTGTAAATTCTCAGCCATCTGCTTCGGATCAAAAGTAACTGCTGTGTAGAAATAAGTAAATAAGAAGACGAAGACGAAGTATAGAATGGCGTAGACTAACTGGTCATTGAATATTGAAAAACCTGTGGTACCTATATTCGCCACAGTGGCATTCGCACTCTTTGACATGAACTGTAAAATCATCTGAGGAAATAGAAGGATAGAAAGTGCAAAGATGATAGGCATAACTCCCGCCTGAGCAAGGCGGAGTGGAATATATGTAGAAACGCCACCATATGTCTTTCCTCCTCTCACCTGTCTAGCATAAGTAACAGGCATCGATCTTTCAGCTTCATTTACCATAACCACTCCAGCTATAATGAGGAATGCTACAACTAAAAATCCTATATAAAGCGGAATCTGTGAAGGATCATAAAGCGTAGATATTTGCCCTATCTTAGAAGGAATAACAGCTACTATACCGGCAAAGATGATGAGAGATACTCCGTTCCCAATACCGTATTCAGTAATAAGCTCACCGATCCACATAAGTAGAAGTGAACCTGCCATAATCACTATGACATTTGTAAGCATGTCCATGCCACCGAGCGCAGGTAGAACCTGCTGCGACTGAAGAAGTTTAATAAATCCAAATGCCTGCACGAAAGAAAGAGGGATTGAAAGGATTCTAGAATACTGAGATAACTTTGCCTTTCCTGCCTCTCCGTCTTCTTTATACATTTCCTTTAGAGAAGGAATCATCATTGTCAAAAGCTGTAATATGATAGAAGCGGTGATGTATGGACCTACTCCTAACATTACGATAGACACAGTAGAAAGTCCTCCTCCTGAGAAAATGTTCAAAAATCCTAGAAACTGGTTCCCAGAAAGCATGTTACTTAATGCGGAAGTGTCTACTCCCGGAATGGGTATTGCAGCGAGTAATCTGAAAAGCACTAAACCCGCGACAGTATAAAGCATACGTCTTAGTATAGTCTTATCTTTAAGTGCATGTCCCAGCCTTTGGAATAGATTATTCATAAAACAAATAAATTAAATTATTTACTTTGTCTTCTTCTCTGCTTTTGGTGCCTTTTCTTTCTTTTCAGCTTTCTTTTCAGCAGACTTCTCAGCCTTTGGAGCTTCTGTTTTTTCTACTTTCGCCGCCTTCGCTGGCTTTGATGCCTTCTTTACTGCTTTCTTTGTAGCCTTTGCTACAGCCTTCTTCTCTGCTCTTTCGACAGATAGAACGATTTTAGCGACTATACTTCCTCCAGCCTTTTCGATCTTTTCCTTTGCACCAGCTGAAAATGATAGACCTTCGAATGAAAGTTTCTTTGTAATATCACCCTGTGAAAGAATCTTAACAGCAGGAGTTTTACTCTCTATCAACTTAACTAAATTCTTTTCTATTAAAGTAGCTGGAGTAACTTTTTCGCCAGCCTTAAATGCTCCTTCGATAGCGCCTAGATTTACGATAGCAGGCTTTTGTGCAAAAGAATTAAATGCATATCCGCGAAGCTTAGGAAGCTTCTTAATCATATCTCTGATTTCAGGATATTTCTTATGACCAGATCGAGCATTCTGACCCTTAGTACCGCGTCCTGAGGTCTTACCTCTCTTTCCGCCACGGCCTACGAGCATGGTCTTTCTATTTTTTGTTCTTGGAATTAAATTATGTGTCTGCATATATTTTACTTATTTTCTATCTTAGTTGGAGCGTTTGGAGTATTCGAAGTCGTCGGGGTGGCTGGCTTTGTATCTAGCTTTGCCTCGAGCTTAGTCATCTTAGGAAGCATTGCTAATGCTTTAACAGCTACACGAGCAATGTTTATTTTATTCTTACTTCCTGACATGATCTTAGCGTTTATATCTTTAAGACCAGCGAGCTCTAGAACGTTACGAACAGCAGAACCTGCTATAAGACCGCGTCCTTTTGCCGGCATAATCATAACACGAGCGCTAGAATACTTAGCGTAAACATCATGAGGAATAGACATTCCTACAGTGTGATTTACTCTAATCATATTCTTCTTCGCATCACGAGTAGCCTTGTCGATAGCTAGTGTAGTGTCGATAGACTTTCCTAATCCTACTCCGACCCTACCTTTCCTGTCTCCAGAAACTACAGTTACTGAGAAGCTCATTCGGCGTCCTCCTTTAGTAACGCGAGTAACACGTCTCATAAGGATAACTTTAGTGTCGAATTCTGGTTTTATTCTCTCCTTAGAATCACGGCGTTCTCCACGGCGAGGCCCACCTCTTCTAGGACCTGAGCTTCCTCCTCCACCACGGTAACCAGTATTTCCTCCTCTTCCACCTGCGAATGGAGGTCTAGTATCTGGAGCTTTTGGAGCGTTTGTAGGAGCCTGTGAGGCTACTGGATTAACCGATGCCTGCACCGGTATTCCTGCTATTTTTTTATTATCTTCTGTAGTCATAATTATTAAAACTTAAGTCCTGCTTCACGAGCAGCATCGGCTAATGTCTTTATCTTTCCAGCATAAAGATATCCGCTTCTGTCGAATACTACCTTAGTAATGCCAGCCTCTAAGGCTTTCTTTGCTATATTTGTTCCTACTTCTTTAGCCTGTTCTACTTTGCTCTTTGCCTTCATTCCGACTGAAGAGGAAGCCGCTAATGTTTTTCCTTCATCATCATTTATAATCTGCGCGTAGATGAATTTATTTGACTTAAAGACAGTAAGGCGAGGTGCGTCTTTAGTACCAGAGAGTTTTGCTCTGATCTTCCTCTCTCGGCGCTCCATCGATGTGAAATTAATAGTTCGTGACATATATTTATGATTATGCTGCCTTCTTTCCTTGCTTTCTTCTTATAACTTCGCCTTCATAATGAATTCCTTTGCCTTTATAAGGTTCTGGCTTCTTTAGAGAACGAATTTTAGAGGCAAAGGCTCCGACTGAGTCTTTGTCGATTCCTGAAATGATCATTGCAGTCTTATCTGATGTGATTTTAAGACCTGCAGGAATTTCGAGTTTAATCTGATGAGAAAAACCTAGGTTAAAAATCATTTCTTTTGGCTTAACGTCATATTTAAAACCTATTCCTTCGACGATAAGACGCTTTTCATAAGCCTTACTTACGCCCGCGAGCATATTCTTAATGTGTGATGCGTAAGTACCCCAAAGAGCGGAAGTTTCTATACTTTCGTCTTTTGGAATTAGAAAGATTTCATTATTCTCTACCTTTATTTCTATAACTGGTTTATATCCCCTATTTAGTTCTCCTAGAGGCCCCTTAACGGTGACTACACCGCCGGCTACAGAGACCTGAGTTTTTTCTGGAATTATGATTGGTTTTTTTGCAATTCTAGACATAATAGTGAAATTACCAGATTTTAAATAATACTTCGCCACCGACATTTAGCTTTTTAGCTTCTAGGTCATTAAGGATTCCTTTTGGAGTAGAGTAAAATGTATTTCCGAATCCATTCTTAAATGAACGAATGTCTTTTGACTTTTGATAAATTCTTCTTCCTAGGTGAGACACGCGCTTCACATCGTGAACACGTGGTGATCCATCTGTGTAAAGAAGGCCCACTTCTACTGTTTTTGCAATAGTTTTGCCCTTAGTTTCTACAGATTTAACATAGCCCGCCTTTAAAAGGCTTTCTGCTATGGATGAACCTAGCTTAGAATGAGGAAATGAAATGATTTCTTTTCCTGCCACACTTCCGTTTTTAATACGGATTATAATATCTCCAATATAGTCTGTTACCATGATGATTTCTTTATACCTGGTATAGCACCCTCATTTGCATATTCGCGGAAGCAAATTCTGCAAATATCAAAGTCTCTCATATATCCATGCTTTCGACCGCAGCGGAAACAGCGTCTGACAACTCTAGACGCGAACTTTGGCTTCTTTTTTGACCTAGCGATTACTGATGTTTTTGCCATAAATGACTTATTAATAAACAAAAAGAATCGGTTAGCGGGTCTAGTCTTCTCTGGCATTAGCCTCGGATAAACGTGATACCGCTTCCAATTTCATGTTATAAATCCACACTAAAATACATTTTTATAGAACAGATACATCCTATCAGAAAGGGGGTTTTTAGTCAACAAAAGCGTATCGACTCCACTAGTGTCCGCTTAAAAATCCCTCCACATAGAAAAAACCCTTAGGATAAGGGATAATATGTTTATCGAAACCATTATCAACTTAATACTGCCTAAGGGCTCTTTCGTATGCATTATTCTAGCACAATTTTTAGTCAGA
>JAPLZH010000012.1 GCA_026395105.1 Candidatus Tayloriibacteriota bacterium | reverse complement strand
CTTGTACTTAAGAGGAAAATATCATTCGGTTCATTCAGAGAGAAGACTGCTGAGACCTTAGCTATACTTCTGTCTGTCTTAATGTCATACAAACAACAGGGCACGATGACGTCTTACTTAAAAGGGGTGTGAGGGGTTACCCGGCGCGCGAAGCGCGCCGGGGCTTTCCTTAGAACCTAACCTCTCTTTTGTAAAATAATCCGTATTTCCTCCACTATTTCATCCAGAGTAACGGTCGCTTTGACTAAGTATTTCTCTGCTCCTAGTGCGAAGCAGTGCTTAATGTCATTTTCCTGACTAAAGTTCGAAAGCATAATCACAGGAATATTTTTAACTTTGGGATTTGCCTTTATTTTCTCTAACACTTCTATTCCCGTCATTCCTGGAAGTAAAATGTCGAGAAGAATGATGTCAGGCATGGATTTTTCTACCATAAGCATCGCCTCCTCTCCTGTCTCTGCATAGTCGACATTGCATCCTAATAAAAATAACTTTCGGGAAATAAGATCAGAAAGGAAACGATCATCCTCAACCCACATGATTTTTTTCTTTTGCAAAAATGCTGTGGTCTGACTTTTCGAAACAGTATTTGTAGAATCAGCTAATGTCGTAGACTGGCTCATCATAGTAACTGGGGCATTAGAATCTTTCGCGGGAACTGCGAATTTCTTTCGCACAGGATCTCTTAGAACCTCGTTAACATGCGTAACGATTTCTCCTGGATCAAATCTAGCCTTTACTAAAAACTCTCTAACGCCTAGCTCTACAAATCTAGAAATTTCAGCCTGATCTCCTGAATTAGTGACGACTATTACTGGAATGTCAGCTATTTCAGGATTATTTTGCTTATTTCTTAAAATATCGAAACCGTTCATAGTCGGTAAAAGAATGTCTAGAAGTACCAGATCAGGCTTCCATGTAAGCATCTTTTCTAGTCCCGCTTTACCGTCTATTTCTATAGTAGCATCGTAACCGACGCTCGTGCATTTCTGCACCAGGACTTCCGCTAAGAAAGTATCATCCTCAATAATTAATATTTTTTGTGCCATGTTATTTTAAATCTTTTGGTATATCAAAATAAAAAACTGTTCCTTTGCCTAATTCACTCTTAAAGCCGATGCTTCCATGATGTGATTCGACAATGCTCTTCGCTATAAATAATCCGAGGCCAGAGCCATCTGTCTGAACTCTAAGAGCATTACTTCCTCTAAAGAATCTAGAGAATATACTACCCTGTTCTGCTGGTGGAATTCCGATTCCACTATCTTCTATTTCTATGTGAATTGTATCATTTTTATCTATCGCACGCACGAGCACTGTTCCACCCTCCTTAGTATATTTTATAGCATTTTCTATGAGATTCTGCACTACGGCACGTATTTTCTCAGGATCCATATTTATCTTCGGCAAAGAGATAGGGCGGTCTTTAAAGGATATTGTGACATTTCTCTTATGAGCTGTGGGGTTTAATTCATACATTACACTGTCTACTATATCGAGAATCTGAGAGCTTATATAGAAGAACTGCATATGGCCTGAAACTATTCTATCGACAGATAGCATGTCGTTTATAAGATCTATCATGCGGTCATTACTATCATAAGCTTTGCCTATAAAATTCTTTTGATCATCAGTTAGTGGTCCTAGATCACCTGAGGTAAGCATATGAAGTGTCCACTTAATTCCCGAAAGTGGAGTACGGAGCTGATGTGCTACCACGGAGACGAATTCACTCTTTTTTCGCTCGAGGATTTTCGACTCAGTAATATCTTCTATCCAGATCAGCGAGCGATTTCTATTTGAATCCTTTTCATTTTGCAAAAAGGTAAATGTGATTTTATATACCCTTTCATCTACATCTATTTCGGGGATAGTATAAGGTTCACTCGGAGTAACTTTATCGAATGATACTTTTATATTAATGCCCATAAACTTCTTCGTAAAAGCATCGGCTATAAACTCTAGGGAATTATTACTTCCGATTTGATCCACACTAAGTAGCTTCCAAGCCCTAGTATTTACGTACATGACACGGCGATCCTCATCAAAAAGAATCGTACCCTCATTCATGTTTTCTGTAATGATGGCTAGTTTTGACCTTTCATCTTCTAATTCATGTGTCCTTTCGCGAACTTTTTGATCTACCCTTTCTTTTTCCTGTTTTAATAAAAATGTCCTTTCGCGAACCTTTGCCTCTAATTCATCTCTTGAAAGGAATGTTAATCTCTCAGTTTCCAAATCATTTTCTGGTACTACATTTAGGAAAACAGAGATAATATAGTAATCATAAGCAGATTTTACAGTATCGAAAACCTTTTTTACGAGAGCGCTCGCCACTGTGTCGCTAAAAAGAACTGAGATTTCTGTCAGGAGCAGATTATAGAAAAAGGAAAATGTATTATCTATATCTTTTTTCTGTACTTCCCCTTTAGTAAATAGAAAATTATCTAATTTACTAAAATCTATTCCGCGGTCATTTAGAGAAATTCCTCGAAGAGCAGGAAAAGCCCTCTGGCTTTGGATAATTCTTTCGACCCTAGTCACTCCTAAATTCGTGGCTAAATATTCTATAAAGGGCAAAGAGAACTGCTCATAAAGAAGGAGGGCCTGTTCTGGTTCACCTAAGAATATAAGCCTTAATTTAGGATTTAAGGATTCAATACTTATCTTTGACCTAACACTTTCTCTAAAAGAGATTTTATCCTTAATGTGTGATTCGCAAGCATAATATGCTCTAACGAGAGCGAAAATCTGATCCTCATTTTGCTTTTGTCTAGCTTCTAAATAAACTCCAAAGCTATTTTCTGCAGAACTTTTGTCTTCTATTTGATCTACGACATATAAAAAGAGTTTCTCGACAGCCGCGAGTGGCGGATCGATCGTTTTCTTAACTTTAAATATATTTGTAGAAAGTAAACTCTGAAGCGACATACTAATAATAAACCATTATGCGATATCTTTTATCTTCCAAACTCCCACTGCTAATAAAAGATAGCTGATTATCTCAAAGGCGTAATAGAAATAATCCTGGATTCCGTGATTAATCATAGGAACTATCTCTAAAACGAGCGCACATACACCCACGAAAATTCCAAGACCAAATGACTGTAAAATATTACCTACTACCGAACCTTTAATTTTAAATGAATAAGACACCGCGATGATGGCTGTTATGAAGCCGATCGCCACTGGAATCCAAGGAAGAAATTGTGACATATTCATAGCATAAGTATAACATCTTATGCAAAGAAAATGCATGTGATTATCTGGATTTCTTTTTTATAGTGTTTTTAGCAGTTTTTGAAGTCGGACGACTGCCTGATTTCATCTTTAAAATAGCGATTTCATCACGTAAAAGGGCGGCTGTTTCGAAGTCGAGGATTTTTACTGCTTCATCCATTTCTTTGCCCTTCTCGGAGATAAGGGCTCTCATTTTGCCTTTATATGCTTTAGAGTCGAGGTTTGTAATATTCTCTACTGCCTTTTCATGATCTGACTGCATTCTGTCAGTGATAGAGTGAATTTCTTTTATGATAGTTTTCGGTGTGATTCCGTGTTTCGTATTATAGTCAGTCTGAATTTTTCGACGGCGATTCGTTTCGTCCATCGCCCTTTGCATAGAATTAGTTATAGAGTCGGCATAAAGTATGACTTTTCCATCTACATTTCTAGCAGCGCGGCCGATTATTTGAACTAAAGAAGTTTCTGAACGAAGGAAACCTTCTTTATCAGCATCGAGCACGCCGATAAATGATACTTCTGGGAGGTCCAGTCCTTCTCTAAGAAGATTTACGCCGACTATACAGTCAAAGCCACCTTTTCTAGCACCGCGGCGAAATTCATTTAGAATTCTTATTCTATCCAGTGTTTCTACATCACTGTGTAGGTATTCTGCTTTAATTCCCTTTTCTTTTAGATAAGTACTGAGGTCCTCGGCCATCTTTTTAGTCAAAGTTGTAGCTATGGCTCGCTGATCTTTTGCTATAACTTTCTCAGCTTCAGCCACGAAGTCTATTATCTGGCCAGGAAAGGCGGATGCGCCGCGTGCGCCAGACGTAGCAGGTGAGGCAGAGTTCTCTCCGTCTTCCGCTTTTTTCTCTGTAACTGGGCGGACCTGAATTTCTGGGTCTATAAGGCCTGTCGGGCGAATGATTTGCTCGACTATCTGCTCACTCTTTTCTTTTTCATATTTTCCAGGAGTGGCTGTAGTGTAAATGATAGGTCCGACTCTTTTACTAAATTCATCGAATTTTAGGGGGCGATTATCTTTTGCCGATGGAAGGCGAAAGCCGAAGTCGACGAGTGCCTTTTTTCTAGAAGCATCGCCCGCGTACATTCCATTTAACTGAGGAATGGTGACGTGAGATTCGTCTATTATAGTGAGAAAATCTGGCGTGCCGTCTGCTTTATGAGGAAAATATGAAAGCAAAGAGTCTGGTGGTTCGCCAGCTGATTTTCCAGAAAAATGTCTGGAATAATTCTCTATTCCGTTACAGTAACCGACTTCACGAATTAAAGCTAAATCATATCTGACTCGGCGTCTTAAGCGTTCTGATTCTAGAGTTTTTCCTTCAGCTTCTAATTCTTTTACTCTGTCTTCTAGTTCTTTTTTTATAGTTTCAAAAGCGCGTTTATTCTGTGCATCAGTGGAGATAAAATGCTTTGCCGGAAAGACAAAGTAATTTTTTAATGTATTTATAATAGTCCTAGTGACTGAATCTATTTTCGTAATTCCGGAGATATGAGGACCATCAAATTCAATTCTATAAATCACCTCTTCGTTTACAGGCATGATTTCTATAGCGGGACCGATTCCTCGGAACTGCCCAGGGTTAAGATCGGCGTTTGTGCGCTCATAGAAAATGTGGGTGAGCGCGCGGACGAAGTCCGCGCGATGCCATTCCTGCCCCACAGAGATTTTCATATTTACTTTCTCATATTCCTCGGGACTACCTAAACCATAAATGCAGGAGACCGAAGCTACTATTATGACGTCTTTACGAGTAAGTAAATCCTGAGTGGAAGCGTGACGAAGTCTGTCTATTTCCTCATTTATCATCGCCTCCTTTTCTATGTATGTATCCGTCACTGGCAAATATGCTTCTGGCTGATAAAAATCATAATAAGAGACGAAGTAGTGAACAGCATTATTTGGAAAAAAATCACGATACTCTTCAGCTAGCTGAGCCGCCAGAGTTTTATTATGGGCTATAACTAGAGTAGGCTTCCCATAATTTGCTATAACATTTGATACAGTAAAAGTCTTTCCCGTGCCCGTAGCACCGAATAAAGTCTGATGATTTAAGCCCTTTTTTAAGCCTTCATTTAGCTTCTCTATAGCCTTTGGCTGATCACCAGCAGGCGCAAATTTTCCCCTCAAATCGAATATTGACACATCACCACTATACATGTTTTTAAGACTTTTTCCAACTTTTTTTGACGCCTATTTTTTGAGACACATAGGTCACTTTCGAAACATACCACCCAATGGTCTAAAATATACCATAGGGTGGTATGTTTCAAATGCTGGGTATATATGGCAAAAAATCGGTTGAAAAATTTACGAAGAAAGACGTCAATGAGGACCTAAGGAATTCGTTTTGTCATATCACCATGTATTCAATAATTCGCTAGATGTGATTGTTTTCCCATACATAATGGGGAAAGTGAAATCGAGAAGATGTTTGCAAAGTTCTTGTCGAATCTTTACATCAGTTGTTTCAATTAAATCTTTAAGTACTACGAAATTATATCCATGACTAAATCCACCGCATATAGTCGCCAAAACACATCCATCAGTAAAAACACCAGTCATTATTAAATACTGAATTCCGTTTTCTCTTAAAATCTTATCGAATTCAGGATTTGAGAATGTATCATAATTATTTTTTGTTATAATAATATCTTCTTTTCTAGGTTTGACGATGTAAAAATCTTCTTCAAATTTTGAACCATCACTGTAATAAGTAGCTACTGGATCCTCATATAATTCCTTTATGTTTTCCGGCAAATGCTCCTTTGTCCAAGGAGTTATATTTGTGAATATAATTTTACCACCGACTTTTTCCCTAAATTTTTCGACAAAGGAGTTTAATTGTGGAACCATTTTTCTAATTTTTGAGAAAGTAATACCCCTCTCTAAATCTTCACAATTCTCATGACAACAACCATTAACAATATCGATAATAACTAAAGCGGTATTTTTTGAATTCATTTTTGAATAGGGTTTCATAATCTTATCTTTAAATATAGTAAAATTATATCACGGGGCTGTTTACAAGAGAATTTGCAAAAAAAATCCGCCACGCTGGGTGACGGAGTATTTTCTGAGATGGAGAGCTGAGAAGCTAATTCACATGGCACAGCACGGCCAAACGAAGACATCGTACCTGAATCCGCTGGCGATTTGCCCGTCTAAGCAATTTAGCATTTCCCTTCTAAGTGACCTTTCCCTGAAAGACCGGATGGACAGACTATGTTTCTATTCCAGTCGGCGCCTTTCCCTCTAGCTACCCCTCAAGTAGGACACTCGAACTTAATAATGAATAATACTCTGTTGCTGTCCTAAACTCAATACACTCCCTAGGTCGGTCATTCAAGAAGGAATGGATTTCATCTAAATCTTCTTGAGTAACGGTA
>JAPLZH010000071.1 GCA_026395105.1 Candidatus Tayloriibacteriota bacterium | reverse complement strand
TTGCAGATCCTGCGCTATACATTTTCTCAATACAAAACCTCTCTCCAAAAGACAAATGATGATATTTCATATGACAATTAAATTAATTATTTTGTTAATACATTAATTCTACTGTCCTACTTCAAAGGTAGCTAGTTCTTAAGGCTTAAACGAGTTCTCCACCGTTTGTGTGATTCTCGATTCGGTCAATCGGAATCTTCATCGATGCTGTTCGTAACTGCAAGTCGGGCCACATTGTTCTTTGTTGGGTTTCCTTGTTTTTGTTTTTTGCATCGAACGTCCAAACGGGACTTACCCAATGCGCCACCACTTTCCCTTAGTGGTGGCCTTTCTTTTTTATTAATTTTTAAATTTCCAGCTTCGCCCCCGCTTCCTTTTTGCCAGATTTTTGATAACCTTATCCTATGGCTAAAAAAGAGGAAATACAGCAGAAAATAGACATTTTAGAGGCAAAGATAGCTGGGCCGGACTTTTGGCAAAATAAAGAAAAAGCGCAGGAAACTCTAGCGGAGCTCAGAAAATTAAAGGATGAACTGGAGGGCGTCGGTAAATTCGATAAAGGAAATGCAATAGTCTCCATTCTCTCAGGCGCAGGGGGAGATGATGCCGAGGACTTTTCCGCAATGCTCTACCGAATGTATATAAAATACTCTGGAAATAAAGGCTGGCAAATTTTGCCGATTCATATGAATGAAAATGATCACGGCGGTTTTAGGAATTTAACTTTTGAGATTTTTGGAAAAAATGCATATGGAACTTTGAAAAATGAGTCCGGTGTTCACCGACTCGTCAGAGTATCGCCTTTTAATGCAAAAGGACAGAGGCATACATCCTTTTCGCTTGTCGAAGTTATTCCTCGCTTTGAAAAAGTGAGTGAAATGCCGATTCCAGAAAGTGAAATCAGAGTGGAATTCTCAAAATCCAGTGGCCCAGGAGGGCAAAATGTGAATAAGAGGGAGACTGCGGTCAGGCTCATTCATATTCCGACAAATCTTTCCGCATCTTCAGATAATGAACGCTCGCAGGGGCAGAATAAAGAGAAGGCCATGCAGATCTTAGCCGGAAAACTTTTTAAATTTAAAGAAGAAGAGCAAAAGAAAAAAGAAAAGGGGCTTTTTATAAAAGGCACGCTCGAAATAGAATGGGGAAATCAGATTCGTTCATACGTTTTGCATCCATATAAAATGGTGAAGGATCATAGAACTGATGTAGAGACAGCGAAAGTAGATGATGTACTAGAAGGGGACATAGATTTATTCATAGATGCAGAAAAAGATGTGATATAATGTTCATATGATTTATTTCGATAAAGTCACTAAGATTTACAAAGACAGCACTCCGGCCCTTACAGAAGTTAGTTTTTCTATAGAACCGAAAGAATTCGTCTCTATAGTCGGTCATTCTGGAGCGGGTAAAACGACACTTCTAAAAATGCTTTTAGCTGAGGAAACGCCTACTAATGGCGCTGTCTTTTTCGAATCAGTGGATGTTAATAATCTTCGAAGAGGGGCGGTGAATAAGCTTCGCCGAAGAATCGGTACTGTTTTTCAGGATTATAGATTAATACCTTCTAAAACAGCCTTTGAAAACATCGCTTTTGCGATGGAAGCTTCAGGCAAAAGCGATGCACAGATCCAGTCAGACGTCCCGCAGGTTTTAGACCTCGTCGGCCTTAGTGATAAGCTTTGGAATTTTCCGCATGAACTTTCAGGAGGCGAAAAGCAGAGAGTGGCTATAGCCCGCGCTATCGTTAATCAGCCAGATGTTATCATAGCGGATGAGCCGACAGGAAACCTCGACCCAGCTAATACTCAGGAAATCATTTACATTTTGAAAAAGATTAATGATATGGGAACGACCGTTATCTTAACGACTCATAATAAAGGTGTGATAGATTCTCTGGGGAAGCGAGTCATTACGCTAGAGAAAGGCAAAGTTATTAGAGATGATAAGAGTGGTAAATACGTTTTGTAATTATATTTTATAATAATCGCGCGGAAGCGCATTTGAAAAATAAATTTAAAAATTATGTGGACAAGCTTTAAAAGAGTAACTCGTGCAGGATTCGTCAGTTTTTGGAGGAATGGCTTTCTTTCCTTTTCCTTTATTCTGTCGATAACAATAGCCCTTTGCGTCATCTCTGCCGTTTTGCTTTTCAATATCATTTCGAATAATTACATTTCACAGATAAAAGAAAAAGTGGATGTGAATGTCTACTTTGCCCCTGATGTAGTGGAGACGGACGTGCTCGGTTTGAAGAAAATGATAGAGGCACTTCCAGAAGTTTCGAGGGTAGACTATATTTCCCGTGATCAGGTGCTCGCGGATTTTAAGAATAAGAATCAGGATAATGCCGTGATTTTACAGGGGCTAGACGAGGTCGGGAATAATCCTTTCTCCGCGGTTCTAAATATTAAGGCAAAGGAACCTCAGCAGTATGACGGCATCGCTAAGTTTTTGGAAAGTAAAAACGCTCTTTCAAAGGACGGATCTTCCATTATAGAGAGCGTGAATTATAATAAAAATAAAGACGTTATCTCTAAACTTTCGCAAATTATTCAGGTCACTGAAGGGGTCGGTGTGGGCATTAGCGTTTTACTCGGTTTGGCTATAATCATTATCACGCTGAACACGATGCGCCTCATCATCTATTCTGCAAAGGATGAGATTTCTGTCATGAAGCTTGTAGGTGCTAGCAATATGCATGTTCGTGGGCCATTCGTCGTCTCCGGCGTAATGTGCGGAGTGACTTCGGCGGTTCTGACGGCGCTCATTATGTATCCGGCGACGTATTATTTCGGAAAGATTCTGAAAATAATTTCTAGCGATTTTTCTCTAAATGCTTATTATCTGACGCACATAGGGGAGATATTTATTATTCTATTAGTGGTGGGGGTGGTACTAGGCGCGGTATCTAGCTATATTTCGGTGAGGAGATATCTAAATGTGTAAAAAGGCAAAGCTTCCCGAACTTTTTGTTTTTAGAGGGGTACACAAATTTTCTGCTGAAAATTTGTCCAGTCCTCGGGCTCTTCGCCCTGCGGAGCCCCCTCTAAAAGCAAAAAGTTCGGGAAGCTTGTGAATCCTTACACCTGTGGCTGTCCTTTAGAACTTATCGTATATGAGCTGGTAAAAGAAAAAAACCAAGTCAGACCAAAAATAGATTCTACTTGCAAGTAATTGAAACATACCACCGTATGGTATATTTTAGACCATGGGATGGTATGTTTGAAATGTTGGGTATGTGTGCCAAAAAACTGGCTAGAAATTTTTGCCTTTGTTATTTTGCCAAGTTTTTTACTTCTGATAGAATAGGATAATGGAACCGAAAAAAAATTCGCATGGAAAGAGCGTAAAGCGCAAAGCTCATAAATTTATTTTTGTCGTCGGTGGAGTAATGTCTGGAGTAGGAAAAGGAATCGCTACGTCGTCTATAGGAACCCTTCTGCAAGCGAAGGGTTTTTCTGTGAATCTTTTGAAGGTCGATCCTTATCTAAATGTGGACGCGGGCACGATGAATCCGACAGAGCACGGCGAAGTCTTCGTCATAAATTCTGGACTAGAGACTGATCAGGACATGGGAAATTACGAGCGTTTTTTGCATAGAGATTTAACGGCCGATGATTATATTACCTCCGGAATGGTTTATCAGCATGTGATAGAGGCGGAGCGCGCACTTAAATACGGTGGTAAATGCGTGGAGGCTATCCCACATATTCGCGATGAAATCATTCGCCGTTTCGAACATTCGGCAAAGGTGAATAAGACGGAAGTGACGGTCGTGGAAATCGGCGGAACTGTCGGTGACTATCAGAATATAATGTTTCTAGAAGCTGCGAGAGTTCTAAAAGTAAGATATCCGAATGATACGGCTTTCGTTATGGTGAGCTATATGCCGGTGCCGTCGAAGCTCGGGGAAATGAAGTCGAAGCCTACACAGAACGCTATTCGCCAGCTAAATTCTTACGGCATTAATGCGGATGTTATTATCGCCAGAAGTGAGGTGCCAATGGATCATAAAAGAAAAGAGAAAATCGCTGTGTCGTGCAGTTTGCCAACGGATCATGTTATCTCCGCGCCGGATATAGAAAGCGTTTTCGATGTTCCAGGGAATTTTGAAAAGGATCATTTAAGTGAAATATTGACGAGGATTTTGCATATGAGAAAGAAGGCAAATGAGCCCGGCCTCAGTAAATGGAATGCCTTCGTGAAAAGTACGAAGGAGTCGAAGGAGACGGTGGACATAGCTATAGTCGGCAAATATTTTAATACTGGAGACTTCGTTTTAACTGATGCTTATGTTTCAGTTCTCGAGGCTATTAAATATTCGGCTTATAAGCTCGGGAAGAAGCCGGTTATTCATACTATAAACGCCCGCGATTATGAAAATGAGAAGGGGGAGACGCGCGCGGGGGCTAGTGGCGCCACGAAGGCGGATTTTAAAGCGCTAGAGAAATTCGATGGCATAATAGTTCCGGGCGGATTCGGTGAAACGGGAATAGAGGGGAAGCTCGCCGTCATTCGCTATGCAAGGGAGCATAAAATTCCGTATTTCGGTCTTTGCTACGGCATGCAGTTAATGGTTATAGAATTCGCGAGAAATGTACTCGGTCTCACGGAGGCAAATACGGCCGAGATAAATCCGAAGTCGGAAGCGCTCGTCATAGACATTATGCCTGATCAAAAGAAAAAGCTGGCCGAGGGGAATTACGGCGGAAGCATGAGGCTTGGTGCTTATCCGGCTACTTTGAAAAAGGGAAGCATAGCGCGTGAGGCCTACAGCGCGGAAACTATTACCGAACGCCACCGCCACCGCTATGAAGTAAATCCCGAATTCGTGGCGCGTATTTCCGCAGGCGGACTCATTTTCTCCGGAACATCGCCTGATGGAAAGCTTTGCGAGATCGCTGAACTGCCCCGCGCAGAGAACCCTTTCTTTTTAGGCACGCAGTTCCATCCGGAATTTTTGGCGAGGCCATTGGCCCCGCATCCGCTTTTCACGGAGTTCGTGAAGGCGAGTATAAAGAGGAGAGGTGAAAAGAAGGATAGATAGAGAGGGAAGGCGGACAAAATAGCAAATTCTCAAAGAGCTTGAATATTTTGCCTTTTTAGCGTATTTTATAGGAGCAAGTGTGCGAAAAAAGGTAAATATTGGGGGATCGGCTAATGGTAGGCCGTCGCTCTCTGAAAGCGAAAATTTTGGTTCGAGTCCAAGTCCCCCAGCCAACTTGAGCTTAGTTCGAGCGCACGAGTCGCGTCGAAGGAAGCCCAAGACCTAACCTGAGAAAGCATACCCGCTGAGAGCGGTATTCAAGACACAAGCCACCTTAACGGGTGGTTTTGTGTTAGTTTATAGTTATTTATTAATTTAGATTTAATTTAATTAAAAAATGTGTTATAATTTTGCTCATGGTATTTCCCTCTAGCTACCCCTCAAGTAGGACACTCGAACTTAATAATGAATAATACTCTGTTGCTGTCCTAAACTCAATACACTCCCTAGGTCGGTCATTCAAGAAGGAATGGATTTCATCTAAATCTTCTTGAGTAACGGTA
>JAPLZH010000009.1 GCA_026395105.1 Candidatus Tayloriibacteriota bacterium | reverse complement strand
TACCGTTACTCAAGAAGATTTAGATGAAATCCATTCCTTCTTGAATGACCGACCTAGGGAGTGTATTGAGTTTAGGACAGCAACAGAGTATTATTCATTATTAAGTTCGAGTGTCCTACTTGAGGGGTAGCTAGAGGGTTTCGAGTCCAGACACTTTATATCATAAAGGCAAACTTTATACAAACTTTATACAAACTTTATACAACCTTTTCCTTTTCTTTAGAATTAGCACTTAGTGCATCAGCGAGTTTTTTTCTAGAACTTCCCTTTTTAACGTCAAAGGTAAATTCGCCGTTTTTCGAGCCGACAGAGACTGTTCCGCCAGGAAGTACACCTTTCGAAATAATGAGAGATGCTACTGGAGTGAGAATTTTATTTTGTATTAAGCGCTTTAGAGGACGGGCACCGTACTGAGGATTATAACCATCCTTCGCGAGGAAGGCTAAAACATCTTCTGATACTTCTAAATTAATATCCTTTTCAGCGAGACGCTTCTTAACCTGTTCTACCTGTATTTTTACAATTTCCTTAATAGCCTCAGGAGATAGAACGTCAAAGAGAATAATATCGTCTATTCTATTTAGAAATTCTGGACGGAAATAATCTTTTAAAGCCGACATTATCTTTTCCTTTGCCTCACCGTACTGGCCCATCTCGCTTTTATCATTCGCAAAGCCGATTTTCTGCATTTTATCTATGTACTGTGCGCCGATATTAGAGGTCATTATGATCACAGTGTTTTTGAAATTCACTAGGCGACCCTTCGAATCAGTAAGACGGCCGTTATCGAGGACCTGAAGTAGAATATTAAAGACTTCTGGATGAGCCTTCTCTATCTCATCAAAAAGAATTACAGAATATGGTCTGTGACGAACTATTTCAGTTAATCCTCCACCTTCATCATAGCCGACATACCCAGGAGGTGCACCGATTAATTTCGAAACAGCATGCTTCTCCATATATTCAGACATATCCACTCTAACTAATGCTTTTTCATCATTGAAAAGAAGTTCAGAGAGCGCTTTAGTTAGCTCTGTTTTCCCGACTCCTGTCGGACCGAGGAATAGGAAGGAGCCTATGGGTTTATTCGGATCAGCGATTCCAGCGCGTGAACGTTTAATAGTATCCGCGATTTTCTTAACTGCTTCATTTTGTCCCACTATTCTTTTCTTCAAATCTTCCTCCATTCTGACAAGCTTAGAAGTTTCCTCTTCCATCATCTTCGTTACTGGAATTCCGGTCCATCTAGAAACTACATCTGCTATATCATGCGCAGTGATTTCTTCTTTTAGGATTCGTCGTGAAGACTGAAGTTTCTTTAAACGTTTACTTTTATTTTCCAAATCTTTTTCAAGTGCAGGAATTTTTCCATAGCGAATCTCCGCTGCCTTTGCTAAATCCACCTGACTTTCAGCCTGATCAGCCTCAATGCGTGCCTGCTCTAGGCCCTTCTTTATAGCCTTTATTTGCGAAATTATTTCTTTTTCATTCTTCCATTTTAATTCTAATTCGGAAGTCTTTTCCTTAAGGTCAGCGATCTCCTTTTCTATGACTTTAATTCTATCCTTTGCCTCCTTTTCAGTTTCCTTTTTCAAAGCTTCGCGCTCTATTTCTAAACGCATTACTTTTCGGCGAGTATCCTCTAACTCTGGTGGCATATTTTCTAGAGAAATTTTTAAAGCTGATGCCGCTTCGTCTATGAGGTCCACAGTTTTATCAGGCAAAAATCTGTCTGTAATATATCTAGTAGAAAGATTCACCGCCGCTAGAATAGATTCGTCAGTGATATGAACTCCGTGAAAAAGTTCGTACTTTTCTTTTAAGCCACGGAGGATAGTTACAGCGTCATCAGTAGACGGCTCTGTTACAAAGACAGGCTGAAAGCGTCTAGTCAAAGCGGGATCCTTTTCAATATGCTTCTGATATTCACGAATGGTCGTAGCGCCTATAGCCCTAAGCTCACCGCGAGAAAGCGCCGGCTTTAGCATATTCGATGCATCCATTGACCCTTCAGAGGCGCCGGCGCCTACCAGCGTATGAATCTCATCTATGAATAAAATAATTTTCCCATCTGCCCTTTCGATTTCCTTTAAAAGATTTTTTAGACGCTCTTCGAATTCACCGCGGTACTTCGTGCCGGCCACGAGTGCTCCTAAATCTAGTGAAACCAGCTCTTTATCTTTTAAAGATTCCGGTACATCCCCCTGTGCTATACGAATAGCCAAACCTTCAGCGATAGCTGTCTTTCCTACTCCGGCCTCACCGATTAAAATAGGATTATTTTTTGTCCTTCTAGAAAGAATCTGAATAATTCTTAAAATCTCAGCATCTCGGCCGATAACTGGATCGATTTTATTTTGCTTTGCTAAAACTGTAAGGTCCCGAGTATACTTCGCGAGCATTTTATTCTTTTTCGGCTTTTCTACTCCGCCCTCTTTGCCTTTTCTTAATTCTTCTATAACATGCACTACACCTTCTTTTGTAATTTTAAATCTCTGTAGTAAATCACGAGCTACTCCTGGAGTGTCGAAATATGCTAAAAATAAATGCTCGGTGGAGATAAATTCATCTTTAAGTGATGCCGCGGCGCGAGCGCTGACCTCTAATATCTGTGCTAAGTCCTGTGTTAAATAAATTTGATAAGATGGAGTAAGGGTGGAATTACTTTCAGGTGCTTCTATGGCCTCCATTACATGATCCGTTAGCATCATTGTGTCCACTTCTAACTTATCTAAAATAGAAATAACCATGCTCTCATCCTGAAGGACGAGTGCAGTTAAGAGGTGCATAGGATTAACATGATTCTGCCCGCGTTCTATGGCTAATTCATGTGCACGCTTTATGGCTTCTTTCGCTTTTGTAGTGAAGTTTTTTAATGGAGGCATATGTTTTTAAAATTAAAGTAAGGTGGTCGTAGCTAGTCTATCCTTCACGAAGTTTATAGGTGTAAAAGGATTCGACTCATCTGACATATTCATAAATGTCTTAATGCCGATAACGTCCCCACCGATATTCACGAGCGGACTAGATAAAGACGCCCTTCTAGATTCCTGGCTGGCTATAATCTGACTAACAATTCTCGTGGTCGTCGACATCTTATCCTCCACGACACCCTGTACTATACCTGGATATACCATAAAACTATCCTTCCCCGCAAGTATCAGTATATTTTGCCCTAGCTTTACTGTATCAGAATTAGCAGAGGCAAATATTTGCTGTGCAGGAGAATTTTTAGGATCAGAGATAATAGGAGATATGAATGCAAAATCGCTTCCTACGTCTAGGGTAACCTTTCCAGTAAATTTTGTTTTATCTGGATAAACTATCGAATATTTTCCAGTAGCGGTCGAAAGAAGTTCATTTTTATCTACAGCCACTATACCTTCCTTTGTCATAATCACTCCTAATCCAGCATAGACCTCAGCGCCTGAAGTATTATCATAAATTCTAACTATAGCCTTCGATGCTTTGTCCACCGCTATGGCCGTCTGTTCCTCAACACCCACGATTATAGTACGATTTTCCGTCTGTTTTATTACAGTCGTCGTGGCTGGACTAATTACTCTCTCAATAGTCTTTTCCACTACTTGATTTACAGTATTTACCACTCCCGGATTTTGCCCCTGATCAGAAATAGATACAGTAACTATTCCCGTAGCGATAGACGTGACTATGGCTATAAGAATGCAAAGGAGGACGATTTGTTGCTTATTTAAGTGTTCCATGTCCTAGATTATAGCACTTTAATATCATTTTTAAAATATATGGAAGTTCACTTCTTTTATTCCACTTTCCGAAGGAAAAACGAACGGATCCTCCGCGCGCGCTTTTCTCTAAGCCGATAGCCTTTAAAACATACGATTCATCCTCATCACGAAGGCAGGAACTCTTAGTAGAACAGTAAATTCCGAGTGCGTCTAGGCAAAGGACGAAATATTCATTATCTATATTTGGAAAAACGATATTTGAAATATGAGGGATTCTTTCTACTGAAGAAGAGGTGACAAAAGATTTAGGGAAAGCCCTCAAAACCTTTGCCTCAAATTCATTTCGTAAAAGCGCTATGCGCTCACTTTCCTTTTTTCGTTTAGCCGTAGCCTTTGCCATTTCTAGTGCTCTAGCGAAGCCACAGATAGCTGGCAGGTTTTCTGTTCCAGAACGAAGGCCGGATTCCTGCCCACCACCGTGAATGACGGCGTCTATTTCCACTCCTCTTTTTTTGTAAAGCAAAGCGATGCCACGGGGGCCATTTACCTTATGAGAATCTATTGTTAGTAAATCTACGCCGAGTGTTTCGACGTTTAATTCTAAATAGAGCGCGGACTGACTGGCGTCTGTGTGAAATATCACTTTCCCATTATGCACATTTTCCGACTGCTCCGAGTTCGTCTTTTCTTTTTTATTATAATCCCGAATTATTTTCGCAATGTCCCTCACAGGTTCCACCACCCCGATCTCATTATTCACCATCATCACAGAAACTAAAACCGTTTTTTTATTTAACGCGAACTTTAATTCATCGAGAAGTACTAGCCCATTTTTATCTACATTTAAATAAGTCACAGAAACTCCCTTTGCCGACAGCACTTTCGCACATTCTAAAACTGAGGAGTGTTCTATAGACGAAACGACCATGTGCTGATTTTCATATTTAATTCCCTTTCTGAAATTCGCCTCCACTGCGCCCATAATAGCTAGATTATTCGCCTCCGTTCCACTTCCCGTAAAAAAGATTTCATCTATATGAGCATTTAAAAACTCAGAGCAAATTTTCCTAGATCGGCCGAGTTCATCCTTTGCCTCTACACCGAGGGCGTGAATAGACGAAGGATTTCCAAATTCCTCCCCCATGTATTTCATCATAACCTTTTTAACCTCTTTATCTATAGGTGTTAATGATGCATAATCTAGATATATTCTTTTCATATATTTGTAGCGTATAGTATAATGCTATGCATGGAATTAAACAATTACACCATCCCTATCGGCATTTTAGCACTAGCCGTACTAATACTCGCTATACTCGTCACACTTTTGCACTTTAGAATTAAGAAAATGCTCGGCGGATCGTCTGCAAAGAACATTGAAGAAGGAATTCAGGCGCTCACTTTAAACATTAAAGACCTACACGGCTTCAGAAATGACACAGAAAATTATTTAGAAAATGTAGAGAAGAGACTTCGTGGAACAGTTAGAGGAATTCATACAGTTCGCTTTAATCCTTTTAAAGGAACTGGCGCCTCTGGAGGAAATCAGAGCTTCGCTACAGCATTTATAAACGAAGAAGGTGACGGCGTTGTTATATCTAGCCTATATACCCGCGACCATGTCGGCATCTTTTCGAAAGCTATAAAAAAACATTCGTCGGAATTAGAACTAACAGAGGAAGAAAAAGAAGCCTTAATGAAGGCAAAAGGTTTGCTAATTTAGCCATTTTCTTGTATTGTTATGCCTATGGTCATAACAAATGCGAGCCCGAAAAGTTTTAAGACACGTCCACCTGTAGTTGTCATTATGGGTCATATTGACCATGGTAAATCTACCCTTTTAGACTATATTCGTAAATCAAATGTAGCCGGCGGAGAAGCTGGCGGAATCACACAGCATCTCGGTGCATATGAAGTAGCCCACGTCCCTGAAGAAGGAGCCGGTGCTGGAAAAAGCGGACTTATCACATTCCTAGACACTCCCGGACACGAAGCCTTTACTGGAATCAGAGAGCGCGGAGCGAGCGCTGCTGATATCGCCATCTTAATAGTATCCGGTGAAGACGGAGTTAAACCTCAGACAGTTGAGGCATATGAATGCATTAAAAAGGCAAATATTCCTTTTATAGTCGCCATTACAAAAATAGATAAACCTAGTGCCGACATAGAAAGAACAAAAATCTCTCTAGCCGAAAATGAAATCTATCTAGAAGGATACGGAGGAGACATTTCCTTTGTCCCCATCTCTTCAGTTACTGGAAAAGGAATTCCCGAACTCCTAGACATGATTACACTTATGGCGGACGTAGCGGACCTTCGCGCTAACTTCGATGCACAGCCGAGCGGGATAGTCGTAGAAGCGCATTTGAATCCGAAAAAAGGTATCGCTGCTACTCTCATAGTTAAAGAAGGAGTATTAACATCAGGAATGCACATTCTAGCAGATGACGCTATATCCCCTGTTCGCATTTTCGAAAACTGTTACGGTAGACCTATTAAGGAAGCAAAACCTGGACGACCGGCACGTGTTATAGGTTTTGATAAAATTCCGGGCGTAGGCTCTATTTTCCATGCTTTTAAGACGAAAAAAGAAGCGGAAGTTGCTCGAGAAATATATAAAGAAAAATTTGCATCTGATGCAGAAGTGGCGAAAAAGGCAGAAAAGATAAAGAAGGACATTGCTGATAGAGCAGCTAGTTCTATATCTAGCGTGTCGAGCACAGGAGAAAAAATCCCAGCAGAAGCACCTACAGTCACTATCCCCCTAATCATTAAAGCAGATACAGTCGGAAGCCTAGAAGGTATTAGGCATGAGATGAAAAAGCTCGTACTCAATGGCGTCATTTTGCACGTTATCTATGATGGAATCGGAGAAATTTCTGAAAGTGATGTAAAGGCAGGAATGGCAAATCCAGCGACATATATACTCGGCTTTAACGTAGAAGTAGATCCTAAGGCAGCTGGGATAGTCGAGAGATCTGGCGTAAAAGTTAAAACTTGGAATATTATTTACAAACTCGTAGAATTTCTAGCAGAACTCGTTAAAGAGAATAAGCCGAAGGTTTATGTAGACGAAGCTACAGGAACTCTAAAAGTCATGCAGGTATTCAGTAAGGCAAAGGATAAGCAGATCATCGGCGGAAAAGTACAGCAAGGATTCATAAAACTCGGCAGTGAAGTGAAAATCTTAAGACGTGATGCAGAGATAGGCCGTGGAAAAATCCGTGAACTTCAGCAGAATAAAAAGAAGACTGAAGAAGTAAATGAAGGTTATGAATGTGGGTTATTAGTAGAGGCAAAGATTGAAATCACTATAGGTGATAAAATCCAATGCTTTGTTGTTAAGGAATTATAATTCTGTATAATACCATTCATGAGTACTAGATCAGGAGATATAAAAGACGGAAGAATGAAGGAAATTATACGCGAATTAGCTTCGCAGTACATTTCTCGTGAAGGCGGAAAAGCGTCTCTAATCACTGTTACTAATATTCAGTTTGATCATACAGAGAATAAAGCTCTTATCTATGTTTCCGTCTTCCCTGATCATAAAGAAACAGAAGCTATGGACTTTTTGAAGAGAAAGCGAACTGAGCTTAGAGAATTCATTACAGAAAATTCATCTTTTGGCAGAATTCCGTATGTAGATTTCTTATTAGATACAGGAGAGAAAAATAGACAGAGGATTGAGGAGATTTCAAATATGGCGTAGTGGCGAAGTTGGTCAACGCGACAGTCTGCAAAACTGTTATGCGCCGGTTCGAGCCCGGCCTACGCCTCCCGAAAAATGGCTGAGTATAAGTGCGAGATGGAAAATAAATTTCGAGATAAAATCTTTATGAAGTTTTTGTGAGAATGTGCATAACTTTTTCTAGCTTTTCTACAGCCATTAAATTAAAATAGCTCCATGCGAATAAATCAAAATATCGGAAAAACTGAATACGTGACTAAAAAAGATTTAAAGGAGGAATTTAATTCCTTCGAAAAGAAGCTGGATAAAAGATTTGATGGAATAGATAAGAGGTTTGAGAACATAGATAAGAAGTTTGACTTGGTAGATCAAAAGTTTTTCGATCTTAAGAAAGAAATGAATGATAAATTTTCAGAAGTTAGAGGAGAGATGAATAGTAAATTTGCAGAAGTTAGAGGAGAGATGAATAGTAAATTTGAGGAATTAAAAAATGATAATGAAAGGCATGTGGGTATATTATTAGAAGCTTTTAATGATAATATGAAAACAGTCGGAGACGCCCTTAAGAGCACAAATGAAAAAGTCGAAAGACATGATGAAGATATAGAAGTGATAAAAAATGATGTTCATAAAATTAAGGCTGTTGTTAAATTCGCTTAAATTTAGCTTTGCATAGTTGAAAAAGACACTAGAATAGTGCTACAATCCTACCAGTACCCCAAATATGTGAATTAATGCCCGAGTGGCGGAACTGGTATACGCGCACGACTTAAAATCGTGTCTCTTAACGGGATGTGGGTTCGATTCCCACCTCGGGCACAGTTAGGCTTGATTAAAGCTCAGTTTTCAGTTAATCTATGGTAGCGCGCCCATAGCTCAGCTGGTAGAGCACTCGCCTCTTAAGCGATTGGTCGTAGGTTCGATTCCTACTGGGCGCACACCCTGCACGGGTGGTGAAATGGCAGACACGCTAGCCTTAGGAGCTAGTGCCGCAAGGCATGGAGGTTCAAGTCCTCTCCCGTGCACCAAAAGAAAAATCCGCTAAAGCGGATTTTTCTTTTGGTGCACGGGAGAGGACTTGAACGCCGGACCGAAGCCCCGTTGTGAGCACTGGTAATCCAGTGCGAACTGGGGCGAGGGAGGCGCGGTCAGGCAAAAATTTGCGAAGCAAATTTTATGCCTAACCAAGTCCCCTCTCCACCCTTAAACATAAGGCTTTCTTGCGTATTTTTCTTTACCGAACTAGTAAGTACCCACACCCTCCCCAATCTCCATATTTATCAACCTTAAATAGACATGAACTTTTGGAACCAGTTCCTGGGATTATTCCACTTAAGAGATAGGAGTACAGAGGCTAGTATGGAGGTAGTTTCTGCACCTCTTT
>JAPLZH010000079.1 GCA_026395105.1 Candidatus Tayloriibacteriota bacterium | reverse complement strand
TACCGTTACTCAAGAAGATTTAGATGAAATCCATTCCTTCTTGAATGACCGACCTAGGGAGTGTATTGAGTTTAGGACAGCAACAGAGTATTATTCATTATTAAGTTCGAGTGTCCTACTTGAGGGGTAGCTAGAGGTTTTAATTATTTCTTATATTTTGCCATTATTTCTTCTTCTACGCCAGCTCTTTCTTTTCCATACTTCAGATATGAAAGCTCTTTTAGCTTATCCACTATATCCGGCCTGCCTTTCGGAGGTGCCATTGTCTCTATATTAAAAGGCTTTAGTGGAATGCCGTTTCCAAGCATTTTAATGTATGCATTCCAGTTTTCCACATTCATTAAATCCTTCGCTGTGAAAACCGGAGAAAACTGCTTTTCTAAATACTCAGCGTCCGAAGCTCCCACTCTAAAAGCGGCTATGGAACCGACGTTACCGAAAACAGAATCACGAATTCCTTCTTCTAACTGGGCTATAAACTGATGGGCGATGTTCAAAGAAAGTTTATACTTCCTAGCCTCCGACAGAATAGTGGAAATAGAGTTGGTCGTAATATTCTGAAACTCATCTATATATAGATAGAATGGAGGCAAAGATTTACCGATAGAATCCACACGTGAAAGTGCGGCCATTAAAATCTTTCCGACTATAATAAGGCCGATTAAGTTCGCATTAATGTCGCCCAGCCGACCCTTCGAAAGATTAACTAGAAGAATCTTTTTCTCATCCATTATTTGCCTAAAATTAAATGAAGATTTTTCCTGAGAAACTACGGGGCGCATAACGTCGTTCGAAAGGAAGACATCGAATTTACTCGTGATATACGGAACTATATTCGCTAAAGATGCTTCACCCCCCGCCTTATCTGCCACCTCCCTCCAGAACTGCACCACTATAGGATTTTTACATTTAGAAATTTTCATTTCGCGATATGCTTTATTCGCGAGGACTCTAGATACATCTAAAAGTGTATTCCCGCTTTCTGGATCTTCGAGGACGAGCATGACGGAGTTTCGGAAATACTGTTCGAACATCGGGCCACCTGCCACCTTCATGTCGAAAAGCTTATTAAAAATGGAAAGCATTTCATTCACGACGAAGGTTTTTTGCTCTGGGAATCGTGTATCATATTCGAGCATGTTTAAGGCCATCGGGCGCGCGGTATAGCTAGGGTCAAAATAAATAACATCCTCATATCTCTCAGGAGGAACGACTGAAAGTATATCCTGAATATCAGAGCCATGCGGATCTATCATACAGACGCCTTCGCCGTTTTTAATATCCTGAGCGATCATATTCTTTAGAATAGTCGTTTTACCAGTTCCAGTCTGACCGATCACATAGAAGTGGCGTAGTCTATCTTCAGGTGTCATAAATACCGGCGTCTCTATGCCTCTGTATTTATTTTTCCCTAGAACCACACCAGCCTTCGGAAGCTCTAGAGGAGCTGGAGCGACAGCAGCTTTGGAAGTCTTTAGCTCTGGAGCAGACTTTAGAACTGTAGCTGGGAAGTGAATAACTGAAGTTAATTCATGAATGGATAAAGGCAAAATATTCCCTTCGCTAAACTGTCTAAATGAATAATCATAAGCAATGTCTGAAATCTTTTTTGCCTTCACCCTTTGCCATTCTATGCTATTCCTCTTAGCATTCTCAAACTGATTAAAAGAAGATTCTATAACAGCCATTATCTCCTCTGCCTCAGGCTCCGTGCGGGAAGATGCCATCAGGCGAATATTCGCCTCCAGAATAGGCGTTTTAATTTTCTTTTCTAACTCTTCTACCACAGCCTGATCAGCAGGTGACATGGTTTTATTCTCCTCCTTCTGTTTTTTCTTTTCGTCCTCTTCTTTCTGCTTTTCTGATTTACCAGCTAAAGAAAATAGACCGCTAATAGCAGAATCGACGAATTTTATTATAGCTGGATCGGGATTTAGAAGTTCAGATGATTTCTTTTTACCATCTTTAATTTTCTTAACTATATCCGAATATTTACTATGATATTTATCATCTGATGGACGAAGAACGAACTGAATGGAGGCACCTTCGCCGTCCTTATCTATCTTAGAAAAGCTACTAAGTAACATATTTAAAGGGTCTAGTTCAAATTCATCATAAGTTTTCAAAGGTAGTGCTGGGTTTTTAGATAGCTTAGCCACAGCACCGACTGTCGCCCCGCCTTCGCTAAAGATATTGTAATCATCCTTTTTCTCGGTAATTTTCGCATTATGAAAAACAGAAAGAATATGCTTTTCGAAAAGTGACTGGCGGGTATTAGGTACAGCCACATAGAAAATGAATTCATCACTGTGATTCGCCACAGCTATTTCTATAGTAAAATAATCCGCGCTAGTTTTAGTGCCATCATAAACAGAAAGCATGCCGGCATAGAACTGTTCCATTGAAGATAAGAGCTCTTTTAGAGCTTTGGGCTTCTCTTCTGGTCCAGTTTCCGGCAAAAGGACTTCGAAGAGTGTCATCTTTAAAGACTTCGCTATAGGATCCTTTTCTTTAAGACCTTCTATAGGGTAACCGGCTTTTAAATACTGCACGAGGAAGCGCTCGAAATCATCATCTATATGCGGATCATTCATTTTTCGAGCTACCTCTAGCGCATTTCGAAGACCCTTCTCCTGCATAATTCCTAAAAGTTCAGAGATTATAGTGTCATGATTTTCTGGAGTGAGTTCGAGCACTATTCCCTCAGCCTCCTTTTGCTCCATCTGCATTTTCTTATGCAAAATATTTTCTGACGGAATTTCTTTATACTGCCTAACAGCTTCGCGAGTGAGACCGGCTTCAGGCATCTCCACTTTTTCACCCTTTTCTTTCTTATCCGCTATCTCTCTTTCCTTCTTCGCGATTTGTTCGCGTAAAAAGGCTATCTCCTCTTCAGGATTCTTAAATTTCGCTGCGTCAGGCGCAAAGTTAAATAGCTCCATAATATTTTATATGTAGCTTTATTATACCAGATTAAACTTTTTTATGGAAAATCCTCTTAAATAGACTCCTCTCTAAATCCTTACCTACGAGCGCGAGGTAATTAAAGTCTGAGGGATAGCCGACAAGCTCCATAAAGCCGACGCCTTTCACTTCTTTGATACCGTCTTTGCCACCATTCTTACCCCCGGCTGTCCCACCGATTTTCGCTAAAACTTCTAGCGGTCCTTCCCAGTAGTTTATTTGCCCGAAAATCATTTCCTGATCAGACATGGTAGAGCGCGCTGTGATCGTTATATCCCCTTCTGGCACCTCTATTTTCCAGGACATCGGATACTTTGCCTTAGTCTTTTCACTTTCCCATACATCTTTTCCGGGCGTGAGAAATAGCTTTTTATACTGGCTCTGCTTTCCGTCCCCGTCTAACATATCGACCAGAGTGTCTTTGCCGATTTTCGTATCATATTCTACGCACATTATATCCATACCGTTTTCGAGCTGGAATGAAAACCAAGTCCACTTATCTTTTTTATATGTCGCATCAGCCCACTGATGATCCATCCAGGCCTTTCCCTCTACCTCTATTTTCTCTCCGTTAAGGCAAAGTGTGCCTTTAGTATGCAGATTAGTGAGGGAATAATAATAACTTCCGCTTTCTACTGTTCCTACGTATCCGTGCCCGCCTTCGAGCAGTGGCTTCATTTTAGAATGAAGTTCTAAATCTAAATTCCCAGTTTTAATATGAAAAACGGACGGACTTTTTTCCTCTATTACTGAATTAACGTAGCCGTGAAGAATATTTGGATTAATATAGTTTACAAAGAGATAAGGCTTTTTAAAGCTGTCGCGGGAGACTAGGGAAATATCCTGAATTTCTTTATAGTTCTTTTGCTCTTTTAAATCTGAAACCACTGAATGAGCAAAGTAAACATGTTTTCCATCCATAAATTTATTCCGAAGCGGATTATGTGAAAAATGCGGAATATTTACCTTTGCTATATCCACTTTAAAAAGGCAGTCCATAAAACTAAAACGTCTGCCATCTTTTGCAGTGACATGCCCATTAAAATACCACCATTCTATGACATTATCATGAGGACCGTGATCTTCGGGGAGTGAGACGGGTTTAGGATTTTGTTTTTGCTTTAGATCTATACTCATGCTTTTCATGATAATATTTAGTGTTTGTGGATAAATCCTGACTTTAAAATAATAGGGTGTATAATTTATCTCAAGCTAACTCGCCGGACTTTACGTCCGGTTTTTCCGTTTTAGGACTCCTACTAATCTCTGTCTTAATCTTATCTAATGATTCAAACCATGATGTATATTTAATTTCCGACATCGCCTTACTTATAGTCCTAGCTGGTTCATGTTTAGGTATTCCTAAATAAAGACGGGCGTAAACGACTGTATTTAAAGACGCTACCCATTTATATATCTTTTTATAATCACATATCCAGCCTGCCAGTTTTCCACCATGATATAGATTTGAGTCATTGATGTATAGACCATCTTTAGGTTTTACTGGAAGTTTTGATGCAAAATCATGAAGTGGTGTGTAACCTGAAGCTGACATTTTTACATTATACATGCTATTCATGATTTGGGGAAATCAGATTAGGGCTCCAAACTGAAGCTCCCACGACCTTACGGTCAGGGGTTTGTAGTGCGCGACTAAATCCCCAGAAATTCTTTATAATTACTTCTATTCACGATAGAAACATCACTATTTTTATATTCATCAATAAAACTCTTAGGAATATTGTAAGTCTTATTACCCCATTTGAATTCATATCCGTGTAATCTGCCGTCATAATCCTCGACATAATCTATCTCCTCTTTATCTTGTGTCCTCCAGAAATACCTATTCCGATACCACCTTTTCTTTTCAATCAATTTTTTTCTTTCAATGATCAAGAAGTTTTCCCATAGACCACCTACATCATTTCTCCCATCGAGCTTGTCAAATGAATTTACTAAAGCATTTCTGACCCCGAGATCATAAAAGTATATCTTGTTCTTCCTACCGATCTCATTCCTTATATTTCTGGAAAATGGCGCCAGTCGGAATATCACGAATGATTGCTCCAGTAAATATATATAATTCATGATTGTCTTTCTGGTAGTCTCGAGTTTTACAGCGAGTTCATTGTATGAAACTTCATTACCGATCTGCAATGCGATCATCTGAAGAAGCTTTACGATCATCTCTGGTTTTTTCAAACATTCAAATTCTAGAACATCTTTGTAGAGATAATTACTCGATAGTTCCTGGAGATATCCGATCTTATCATTTGCGACACCACTAGATATTTCAGGATAACCTCCAAACAATAGTAGGTTTTCTAGATTTGCATCTATTTCCTGACTGTTTTTATATACCGTACTCATTTCAGAAACAGAGATCGGGTACAACATAAAAGTAACATTCCTTCCAGTTAATGGTTCGTTTATCTTATTAGACAGATCAAAGCTAGATGATCCTGTTGCAATGATCTGAATGTCAGGATATGTATCCACTAGAATTTTCAAATTGATGCCTATATTTTGAACCCTCTGGGCTTCGTCAATGACAAATATTTTTCCCGTTCCCAAAAACTCTCTCAATTTTTTGTCATCCTGAGATTCTAGTCCTTGTCTATTTTGCAGAATATCACAGTTTATATATTTGCCATCAGTACCAAATTTTTCGAGAATTTCTTTGACTAGAGTGGTTTTGCCAACTCGCCTTGGACCATAGATAATGATGACCTTGCCTTTGAAAAGCCATTCTTCAACTTCTTTTTTTATACTTCTTTCTATTAGCATAGGAATCAAGCACATTACTATAGTAGCGATATTATCAAATAATTTACCAAATAGCAATCCTTTTATCATTATATCATTTCTAATACATATTGTATGGCTATATACAACAGTATCCTAGACAAATTTAGAAATGCTCATTTGGTAGCACTTTTGTCCATTTAGCTCAACTTCCACAGATTCGTCACATTTCTCTCATAGCTAATCTTATGTGGGTATTTATGAATGAGTCCTTATGGTTTATCAGATTTCACTATTTCATCATCCCATTTACCACCCTCATCGTATCCATACCGAAGAATCCAGTAGGAGCTTTGAGACCTTGTGGATCTAGAGTTTGAGCTTTATGAGCTAGCTGGAATCTCATGAGAGCTGACTTTGTCGCAGGTCCAAAGTAGGTTGTTTCGTGTCCTAATGAACCTGCGCCAGTAGAAGAAACAATAAATCCGTGAGCATTGAGGAAGATTTGAAGTTTCCTAACATCACTGTTAGATATACCGATTTTCAATGTTCGAGTAAAGAATTGGTGAGAATTTGGCACAGGTGTTGATGATATATTTACGGGAACGTTTTGTGCTGGAATAGTTATTCCGTACTGTTTGGCTATCTTTTGCGCCAATGTGTAATTGCCCATAGCAAGAAGGTTGGCGACTCGACTCGAGGCACTTCCCCCACTGGAACTAACACTCGTTGTGATGGTGGGTGCAGTGTCGGGGACAGCATCTGGAACGATGATCGCCGAGGTCGTCGCTGAAAGTATAGACCCAGTTGAAGTTCCTGCGGAATTCACGGCATATGCACGGAAATAGTAGACTGTGTTTTGGGTGAGACCAGTCAAACTTTGACTAAATGTAGTTGTGCCTGTCTGTGCACCCAATGTTATTGTAGCAATGACGGTTGATAGATCGGCAACAGTGCCGTAAGCGAAGCCAGACTCTGTAGCATCAGCTCCGCCAGTATCGGTAATCGAAGCATTCATGGTCGCAGTAGAAGTCGAAACTACAGAGGCGGCAACAGTTGAAATCGTTGGTACTAATATCGTCTGTGTAACTGTGAAGGTATGGGGGCTGGCATATCCCGCTGAATATGTGTATGTCGCTCTACCAGAACCGTTAGTTTGAACCGAACTCGTAGCCGCACCATCGACGGCAAAGTCGTAATATGTGCTCGGGAGCAGATTGCCGATAGTATAAACTGTGGTCGTAGCCTGTACTCCATACGGAGCCACTGTTGCCACCGAGCTTGAGGCAGTCCATGCTTTGGAATATGTTCCTCCTGTATTCCATGTAAAGTTGGAAACATTGAGCCATTCTGGACGAGTAGTTGATGCTGCATATGTCCAACTACCTTCTGCCGGAGCTACAGAGAAATAAGCCAGCATCGTGCTTGATGTAGCTGTGGTATAACGGTACTTACCGTCGCCATAGATTCTGATGTTACCTGTTGGATCGACAAGGCTGGTGCCGAGAGTGAATGGTGGCTGATATTCGTAAGCTCCGATATCAGGGGTGCCATAGAGCGGTTTGCTGGCATAGTCAGTCGATGTACTCACAAGACCTGCTGTAGTGCCAACATCTATTGCAGGGGAAAGTGATTGCAGGTGAAAATCGGTCATCGGGTTTACCAAATTTGGATTAACCTGAATATTGTGTGCTCCCGGAGTTACGCCGCTAAAATTAGCAGTAGTTGCTCCATAGACATCGTTATAATCATTAGTTATTGTTCCAGCACCACCTAAACTTCGTATTCCATAATCAAACCCATAAACAATATTATTTTTCATGGTTACATTTGACGAGCCGACTCTTATGCCTTCGCCTGTATGAGCGCCGCTGTAAATAGTATTATTTACTAAAGTATAATTACCAAGAGTGCCTTCGGTGAGATATACAAGAGCAATCGTCCCATTTGTTGCGTTATAGAGAAGATTATTAGTCATAGTCATAGTGCCGCTAGTTATCTGGGCAAACGCACTTTTTAGGTTGTTTTTTGCTACAGAATTTTTAATAGTTCCACTGCTCGAACCGTGAAAAGAAAAACCGTCACCGTTGGCACCCACACCGTCCACACCATTAGTGTCAGCTGTACAATGATCAAAGACTGCTCCGCTGAATGAGTCGCCCGCATCAAACCCATCGTCACCGTTATGATCTGAAGTGACATTGTATGCGTAACCCGTATTTCCGGCTCCGTAAAATTTAAGACCAGATTGAGATTGGCCCGCCACATCATTATATGAAAATTGGGAATTCGTAACGGAGATATTTGATGACACGACTCCCCCAGAAGCATCTTGTACATAAACACCACTTCCGGAAATATTATTGCTTGAGGTTAAACCAGTCAGAGTTCCATTAGTATCACCTTGTAGCAATATACCATGCAACTTGTTGGAGTTTGTAACAGTACCCGATATTCCAAAAGTATTAACTTTAACTAAATAGATCCCTTGAGCCGTAGTGCTATTGCTATATGTGCCACCTGTTATAGTGACATTGCTCGAATTGGTTGCCCCAGAAAAGAAAATATAAGCGTTTGCTAAGTTGTTACCAGTCGCGGTTACATTGTTTAAAGTCACATTGGCGACGCCTTGAATTTCTAAGCCATAACCGCCTGCACCGGTACTCCCGGTAACAGATGTACTAGCAATTGTAAGCCCATTTCCTAAGGTCCACAATATACCTGGTCCTGGTGTACCCGAAATGGTGGAACTAGAAATCGTACTATTTGTAACCGCTACCCCTGGAGCAACCCAAATGCCATATACTGAGTTATTCGCAAATGTACAATTAGATATTGTCAGTCCATCGAGAGAGTTTAGAGTTCCCACTTTAACGCCCTCTCCCATACCACTCATGTTACAGTTAGAAATGGAGATAGCCGATAAATTCGTCGGCGTGCCACCACCTAAAGCAACTCCAGGTATGCTAGTCGTTGCCGTTACTGTCGTGCTCGAAATGGTTATATGATCGCCGGCAGTATAGAAGAAATATCCCTGAGACTTAGCGTTTGCAATGGAACTAGCTACCTTTGAAGTAGGACAGTAGAATTAATGTATTAACAAAATAATTAATTTAATTGTCATATGAAATATCATCATTTGTCTTTTGGAGAGAGGTTTTGTATTGAGAAAATGTATAGCGCAGGATCTGCA
>JAPLZH010000078.1 GCA_026395105.1 Candidatus Tayloriibacteriota bacterium | reverse complement strand
TACCGTTACTCAAGAAGATTTAGATGAAATCCATTCCTTCTTGAATGACCGACCTAGGGAGTGTATTGAGTTTAGGACAGCAACAGAGTATTATTCATTATTAAGTTCGAGTGTCCTACTTGAGGGGTAGCTAGAGGTTTTTGGCCTATTTATAATGCTATAACTTTGTTGGAGTATGTCAAGGAACTTCGCGTCAGAATTCTGCTATACTATCTACATTAATTATGGCCAGTAAATTCGTACACCTTCACGTACACTCGCACTATTCTTTGCTCTCTGCATTGCCGAAACTTAATGACCTTGTAAAAAAGGCAAAGGAACTCGGCATGACTTCCCTCGCCCTCACTGATAACGGGAATATGTATGGAGCTATAGAATTCTATCAATACGCTAAAAAGAATGGCATTAAACCTATAATCGGTGTAGACGCATACGTGGCCGTCCGAACGAGGAAAGATATGCAGGCCGGAGTGGATAGTAGAAGGCATCGCCTTATTCTTTTAGCAAAAGATTTTACGGGTTATAAGAATCTGATGAAGCTAGTCACTTACTCCCACCTCGAAGGCTTCTATTACAAACCCCGAATAGATAAAGAACTTATAGAAAAATATTCTGAAGGGATAATCGCCATTGCTCCCACTTTTTCTAGCGAAATCGCTGCAGCTTTAAAAATGCGCGATAAGGAAAAGGCAAAGGAAAAGATCGCTTACTATAAAAAAGTATACGGGGCGGAAAATTTCTATCTAGAAATCACTTATCATCCAGAACTCGAAGGACATGAAGCTGTGATGAAGCAGACTATAGAGCTCGCTAAAGAAACAGACACACCACTCGTCGCCGCACATGATGTTTATTATCTAAATCCGGAAGATAAAATCGCCCGTGCCACCCTCACCCTCGTGAACACTCACGGAGATATCTCCGACCGCATTACAGAAGATGATGAAACAGACTTTTCTTTTATCACCGGCGAAAAAGCTGAAGAATTTTTCAAAGATTATCCTAAAGCTATAGAAAATACAGCGAAAATAGCGGATAAATGTAATCTAGAATTAACTCTCGGAAAATGGTATTTCCCGAAATTCATAGTGGAAAGCGGACTTTCACACGATGATGAACTAAAGCGCCTGGCCTATGAAGGAATAGAAAAAAGAGGTTTAGATAAAACATCTGAAGTGGTGGACCGCCTCGAATATGAGCTTAAGGTTATTAAAGACAAAGGTTATGCTCAGTACTTTCTGGTGGTGTCTGACCTCCTTCGCTTTGCACATGAAAATAATATTTTGACTAATATAAGAGGGTCCGTCGCAGGCTCGCTCACTACATTCGTAACACATATTACGAATGTGAATCCGTTGGAATATAAACTTCCCTTCGAGCGTTTCTTAAACCCAGAACGTCCGTCCGCGCCGGATATTGATATGGACTTCGCTGATAATCGCCGTGACGAGGTGATAGAGTATGCTCGTAAAAAATATGGCTATGATAAAGTGGCCCAGATCGGTACATTCGGTACAATGATGGCCCGCGGAGCCGTGCGTGACGTGGCCCGCGCCATGGGTTATGCATATGAAATAGGAGATAAAATTTCTAAACTAATCCCAATGGGCGCGCAGGGTTTCCCCATGACCATAGACCGTGCGCTCGAAGAAGTAGCGGAGCTAAAAGAGCTTTATGAAAAAGATGCGGATACGAAAAAGATTATAGATATGGCAAAGAAAATAGAAGGCTGTGCCCGCCACATCTCTGTCCACGCTGCGGGCGTAGTGATGGCACCGGAGCCACTCATCGAATTCGTTCCTTTGCAGTTTGATACTAAAGGGGAAAATAAAATCATCACTCAGTATGATATGCACGGAGTGGGAGAAGACGGCGTCGGCCTTTTAAAATTCGACTTCCTCGGAATTAAAAACCTTTCCATCCTCGCAGACGCAGTGGACAGAGTGAAGAAAATAGAAGGCAAAGATGTGGACTTAGAGAATGTGCCGATAGAAGATAAAAAGACATTCGAAATGCTCGCTCGAGGCGAAACTATAGGCCTTTTCCAGCTAAACGGCACAGGCATGACGAAGTTCCTAAAAGACCTGAAACCCTCCACAATTCACGATATAAACGCAATGGTGGCCCTTTACCGCCCCGGCCCGCTCGAATCCATCCCTGAATATATAGAGCGAAAACACGACCCTTCTAAGGTCAAATATCTGGACCCCCGCCTTCGTGATATTCTAGACCGTTCATTCGGCGTTATTACCTATCAGGATGACGTTATGATGATCGCTATTAAGCTCGCCGGTTATTCCTGGCTCGAAGCAGATAAGCTCCGAAAAGCAATGGGCAAAAAAATCCCGAAAGACATGCAGGAGCAAAAAGAAAAGCTTCTTAAAGGCTTCGTGAAAGGCGGACTTAGTGCAAAAAAGTCCGAGGAATTATGGAAGCTCATAGAACCTTTTGCAGCGTATGGATTTAATAAATGTTTAACTGGAGATACTAAGCTAGCAGATGCAAAAACTGGAAAAGTCTTTAGCATTAAAGATATTTATGAAAAGAATTTGAAACCATCTATCCTATCCATGAATGATGGTATGAAGCTAGAGAGCAAAAAGGTATCTATGGTCATGGAAAATGGGGAAAAAGACATTTTCGAAATCATCACTCGCTCCGGCCGAAAGATAAAAGCCACAGACAATCACCCATTCTATACTTTTTCAGGGTGGAAAGATTTGAAAGATTTAAAAGACGGATCGAGGATTGCCGTACCAAGAAACACTTCACTTCTCCTAGGAAAGAAAAGTGATTATAAAAAAGCCGCTGTTTTGGGATATTTATTATCCGAAGGAAATCTTTGCCACCCGCATGGAATATATTTCTATTCGACTCAAAATGATGAAGTAAATGATTTTATAAAATATGCCACGACATTTAAGAACACTAAATGCACGATAGATAAAAGTAAAAGTGCTATGGCGGTTTATTGTGGTCAAAAAGATCAAAAAGTCGGTAATGAACTAAATAAATGGATTATTGAATTAGAATTAAAAGATAAAAAGGCTACAGAAAAACATATACCTGACTGCGTTTTTGAATGGGATAAAAATACCCTATCTACTATTTTAGGAAAGATGTGGCAGGGTGACGGAAGTATAAGTATAAAAAATGAGCAAGTCTATTACGCCACCAGCTCTAAGAGATTAGCAGATGATACACAGCACCTCCTTTTGCGACTAGGTATACTTTCGACAATTCATAATAAGAAATTCAAATACAGAGGAGATTACAAAATAGGCTATACCGTCGTCGTAACACATAGAGAAAATATTAGCGCTTTTAGTAATACCGTAGGCAAATCTCTTATTGGAAAGAAAAAAACAGATCTTATCAAACTGGCTAAAAACTGCATTCATTTAAATTCGAATCCTGCTAGAGGTACAAAAGATATTATACCAGCAGAGATAATGCTAGAGATCAGGAAGATAATGTCTGAAAAGAATGTAAAAGTTAAAGAAATCTGTAATAAATTAAAAATCTCAGAAAGACTTTTTGGATTTGATAAAAGGAAAATAGGTTATCAGAGAGAGACGATTAAAAAAATCGGAGAATTTCTTAAATCAAAAGAATTATTAGAAAAAGCCAGCTCTCATATATACTGGGACGAAGTAATTTCTATCAAACCCCTCGGTAATGAAATGACTTATGATATTACCCTACCGCCTCATCATAATTTCGTCGCGAATGACATTGTAGTCCATAATTCCCATGCCGCCTCCTACGGCCGTGTGGCCTATCAGACTTCGTATATGAAGGCGAATTTTCCGGCTATTTATATGTCCGCTGTTCTTACAGCCGACTCAGGCGACGTGGAAAAAATCGGTGAAATCATCACTGAGTGCAAAAGAATGGGCATACCCATTTTGCCCCCAGATGTGAATGAAAGCTTTAGTCAGTTTACTGTGATAAAAAGCGAAAAGAAGGCTGAGGTAGAACTGAGCGCGAGCGAAGCCGGAGCAGAAACACCGGACCGCATTCGCTTCGGACTAGTCACTATTAAAAACTTCGGCCAGGGTGCAGCGACAGCTATAATTGACGAAAGAAAGCGCGGTGGAAAATTTAAATCATTAGCCGACTTCCTCGAGCGTGTGCAGGATAAAAATCTTAATAAAAAATCTCTAGAAGCTCTCATAAAAGCGGGCGCACTGGACTCTTTCGGCGAACGCGGACTGATGCTTGGAAATATTGACGATCTTTTGGCCTATAATAAAGAGCATGCGAATGAGCAAAGAAAAAATCAGGATTCCCTTTTCGGTGGTGCGCTCGACTCCACTGTGAACGGTCTTCGCCTTCGTGAAGCACCTGCCGTCACGCCAGATGTGCGCCTAGCCTGGGAAAAAGAGCTTCTCGGACTCTATGTGAGCGGTCACCCACTAGATAAATTCCGCGCTGTTTTAGAAAAAAGGGAGCTCGATATTAAAAAGGCAAAGGAAAATCAGAAGGACGGGCAGATAGTTATTCTCGCTGGAATTATAGAAGAAGCGAAGCAGATAAATACTAAGAAAGGTGATGTAATGATGTTTCTAAAAATCACAGATTTTTCAGGCTCAATAGAGGCCGTCTGTTTCCCCCGCACCTATTTAGAATTCAGAAGTTTGCTCGTCGTGGATAAATGCATCGCTTTTAAAGGCAAAATGTCCGAGCGAAACGGATCGATGACTATCATCATAGAAAAGATGCGCCCGCTTTAAATAATATATCCGGCGAAAACTAGAATAGACATGCCGAAGAAAAATATTCCGACGATAATGAGAATTATGGTCGCTAAATTTTCAGTACGAGCGAAACCGTGTCGCATGAGAAACTTCGCCATCTTCGACGAAGAATTATTTATTTCATAATTTACATCAGGTGTGGCACTCGGAATCCATGTAGTCGCCTGGCGCCTGACATTACTTACATATGATGATGAATCACCTTCGTATTGAACATTGTCCATACTTTACTAATATTATACGACAAACAAAGTAAAAAGTCAGTTCCGATTTACATAGAAACCTCACGGTCCGCACAATCTAAAATCTCAACTTCTGATACAAATAACTTTCTAATGTCCGAGGTAAGAAAAAAAGATCCTGTAATAAGAAATATGTCGCCCTTTTTTAGGGCACCTACCGTATCTTGAAAAGCTTTTATCGGATCTGTCTTAATTTCTGTAAGGACTTTTTTGTTTTTATTATTTTTAATGACCCTAATTATCTCAGCAGGATTCACTACTTTTCTTCCTAGAATTGAGTACCTGGTAGCAGTGATCTTATATGCCTCATTTATCAAATAATTCAAACATTTTTTATACTCTTTGCCATCTGATATAGCAAATAAAACAAATAATCTTTTATATTCGATTTTTTTTAATTTTTCGATAACACTCCTTATTTTTGCTTCATTATGAGCTCCATCGAGTATAATCATCGGCTTTTTAGAAATTATTTCAAACCGCGCAGGTAGTCTTTTTGGTATATTTAATTTTGATTCTTCTAACCCTAAACTTTCACATACAGAAAAAGCTAAAACCTTATTCGCTTCGTCGAACCCATTTTCATATTCTATATGATTGTATTTTGCTCCTATTAATCGGCATTTTTCTTCAAAAACCTTACATATATTATTCCTCTTCTCTGTAGTAAAAAACTGACTTCCTTTTTTAATAATACCAGACTTATCTATAGCGATTTTTCTTAACGTATTTCCTAATAATTCCATATGATCAAAATCAATGTTTGTAATAGCTGTGACTAAAGGATTTTCTATTATATTCGTCGAATCATATGTTCCCCCAATACCGACCTCTAAGACGACAAAATCACATTCCTTTTGCTTAAAATATATAAGAGAGATAGCAAATAGTATTTCAAAATATATCGGACCACCGAAAGGACACTTCTCAAACATGATATCTATGGCAGGTTTTACCTTTTCTAAAATATTAACAAAATCATTCGGTTTAATATATTTTCCATCTATCTGAATTCTCTCGACTGTACTAGTAACAAAGGGGGATATGAAAAGCCCAGTCTTAAACCCTTGGGCCGTGAGGTTGTTTTGAATAATACTACAGACTGTTCCCTTACCAGAAGTTCCCGTGACATGAATAAATTTTATATTTTTTTCGGGATTATTTAGTAACTTCAAAAAATACTTAGTTCTTTCTATAGAAAAAGAGTGCTTATTCTTTTTTGTAATTCTTTGAATGTTACTTAAACCCTCGATGTATTTAACTCCGTCAAAGTAATTTTGATATTTATCCATATGACTAATTATTCTTAATAAAAAAGGTCATGATTCATCATCACGACCCTGATTCCCAAAGCACCTTAATGCTCCATAGCTTTCAGTACCTCTAGGTACAGATCCTCGACAATCTTCTCCTGAGCCTTACCGATGGTGCAGTAATGATCCAGTCCGGGTGCAGAATTAATCTCGATTATCCAGTGCTTCCCCTTCCTCGGTTCTTCCTCGATCGAGCCGTCGATCATAAGATCTACGCCACAGAGCCGAAGACCCATGTCTTTCGTTATAGAGATGGCCAGCTCCTTAAAACACTCGCTGACCACATCTGTCACGTCGACAGAATCACCACCAGTAGAGAGATTAGCGTTATCGAGGAGGAATGCTTTCGCACCTAATTCAAGGACTGATTCCATATCCAGACCAGAGCGCTTCAGCTTTGTCGTCGTCCTGAAGTCATTGGTGTTAATGATCGTGTCCCGACCACTCTTCACGAATGACTTCTGTTTTTGCTCGAGTAGTTCATTAATCGTGGATGTACCGTCGCCAACCACGAAGAGTGGAATTCGCTCATAAGCAGAGATGACTCTGTCGTCTAAGACGACGACTCGATAATCCTTGCCAGAAACGTATCTCTGGACAATGACGACTCGATCCTGCTTAAAGGCATAACTCATAGCCTTATAAAACTCTGCTCGAGTGTTGGCCTTTGAGACACAATTTCCCTGACTCCGGCTGTTCGGCTTAATGATTACCGGAAAACCGAGTTTTCGAGCATATAGGTAAGCGGCATCCACGTTTCGATCTGATTTGATTTTGCGAGCCCATTCATTTGAGTAGAAAGTCTTACCCTCAATCGTCGGGTAATTCATTCTTTTCATAAAATAGTTCGCATAATCTTTATCCCTCGCTATCTCAGAAGCTCCAAGGGAATTCAGATCCAGGCTGGACCAGCGGAAATATCGCCTTCTACCGCTTTTGTAAGTAATCTGGCCGACGACACCCCATTCAGGCTCCACATGTACTGTGGCCCCGATTTTAGGTGCGATCTTCTCAAAGAGCCGACCGACTAATGACTCCTTTTTCTTCATACCGTTTCTGTTTTTTCTGTTCATATTCATAGTCTATTCCTCATTGTTGGTTTTGGAAATTCTATTTAGAATATACCACAAGTGTAATCGTTTGTACACCCTGATTTAATATTTTCATGTCACTAATCTTTTGAGAATTAAGCCACCGGCAATTCCACCGTAAAAGTCGCCCCCTTCCCTTCGCCCTCTGATTCGGCCCAGATTTTGCCTTTATGGGCGTTTACAATTTCCTTTGCGATAAATAATCCTAATCCAGTTCCACGTATATTCACAGACCTAGCACCATCTGCTCGTACGAATTTAACAAATAGCTTTGGTATTACTTCTGGATTAATTCCCACACCTGTATCTTTTACAACAAAGCGAACTGTTTTTCCATCATTAGCCTTTGAAAGTGAGATATTTACACTACCGCTCGGAGTGTACTTTATGCAATTATCTATGATATTTGAAAAAACTTGCCTTATTTTATCTTCATCTACCAGCGCTAAGATTTCTCCATCTTCAGATTGGAAAGAATGCTGTAACTTAGCCTGTTCAAATGTGGGTTTGGTGGCCTCTATAAGATCAGTGACGACTTTCTTTATATCGGTTTTATTAAAGAAATATTTCATCGTACCTAAATCAATTCTAGAAATATTCAAATAATCGTCCACCACATGTTCTAGGTTAGTAGCAGATGCAAAAACAGTCTTTACAGCACCTTTAATTTTTTCAGTTAATTCACCGTAATCGCCCTCTAATATAAGAGAAGTATAACCCTTCATCGCCGTAATCGGTGCCCTAAGCTGGTGAGTGGCAAATAAAACGAATTCTGATTTTTGTTTATCAAAGTCTTGAAGATGTGTGTTAGCATTTTTTAGACTCACGTTCCTAATTTCAAGTTCACCAGCCAAACCTTCTATCCTTTGTCTTGCCACAACTTCATTTTTGACACTTTTCGAAAGGAAATAACTCATTACTAGTGTAAAAAGAAATGATACCGAAGTAACAACTAAATCAAAAGTTGATGCTATGGCAAACAGCTGAGAACCTGTAGCAACGATAAGTGATACTGATATTACTTGAACAGACAAGACTTTAGTATTAAAGGCTTTATACCTTACAATAAGATAACTAATCACGATAAGAAGAAAAGTCATGCTGAAATAACTGTATTGTTCAATCTCAAAAACCTTTGCAGAGTTATAAAAAAAGTTCTGAACTCCTGCAATGATTGTTGGTGTAGCAAAAGATACCAAGAACAACAATACGCCTCCAGAGGTTAACATTATTTCTCTTTTTCGTTTTGGGAGCTTTTTAAGCTCCTTTATAGAAAAAACAAATATGAAGATAAAAATTATAACCGCTACAACATATGTGTAAATATCCATATACACATTTTCTATACCATTACACGAAAATATATCAAATCTTGAAAGATCAAAATTTCCAATATATGGTAAAAGGAGTAAGACACCGACAATCTTTAATTTAAACGGTACGTCTTCTTTTTTTGATAAAACATAAAACAAATAAAAACCTAGCAAGAACATTAACAAAAAGATTCCTAGAGAAAAAGACCACAGAAAAGAAACTATTCTACTATCAGACTGAGTCCATATAAATATATCGCTAATAGACCAAGCGGAAAATATTAAACACATGGCCATTAAAATCTTCGACTCTATATATTTCCTGCTATTCAACAGAATAAAAACAAAAATGATCAAAGATACTATGACGGAAATAAAATGCGAGTAATATAAGATCTTTGGTGCTTCCGAAGAAAATATTAAATAAGTTAGATCACTGTAGGGTGGGCAAAACATAAATTATCTTTTTTGAAATTTACTACGAATAAATGTTTGAAAATAATCTCCGTATTGTTCCTGTATTGACTTAATATTCCAGTCATCTTCTTTTACCTTTTTCCTGCATGTCCTTGAGCCACAAAGACAATCCATCTCGAAATGACATACGCTTTCATCTGATGACCACATTACAAACGCATAATCATATACAATTTGCTCTCCTTTTTTTATATCTCTTATCGAAATAATGAAGACCACGTCTTTAAATCCCACGTTTGGTTCACAGCTATGATTAATCAAGTTTTGTGGCATAAGATTAAGCTCTTCATCTGTTCTTGGACAAAAAGAATGCTTTTCGGATATATCCATGTTATATTTTGCAACATATTCCCCACCCTCAATTTCTTCATCTATTCCTAAAACATATCCACCCATTACCATAACAGTCTCTCCTTTACTTATATCCGCTATCGCAAAAACACCTCTTCCAAACAACTCAGTATCCTGGACTTCAACCTTTGGATTAACCCAAGAAAAAGTTTTTTTCATAGTGTATTTATTATACAAAAAAAAGAACCGCTTCACAACAAAGGAAGCGGAACTATGATTTGGTTATAACATGAGCCACTTTGCCCATTCATAACCACGATAAGCACCCCACCAAATCGGAGTCCAGACAAACATGCTTATGCAAACCGATGGAAGAGTTATCCTGAACAGATCGCTCAAGAACGACTTCCGCCTGTCTCTCAAAAGCAATGTTACATAATCAGGATCTAAGTAAAACCAACTACCGATCCAGAATATTGTTTTCCTACTTCTCATGAACCATGAGATGAATCTTTGGATTATCTGAGTACGACAGAAAACCCTGTAAAAAAGAACTTTCAGCACCAAAGCAGTACTGTGTTTATATTTACCCAACCCATAAACAATGACTCGCCCTCTCCATGATCTTTTCGCAAATTTTCGCTGAGAAAGGCTTCTCAGTTCCTCTATCCCAGTTAAATCATAGCCATGCCTTAAGCAGGCGTCATTAATGATAATAATGCAGGAACAGAAGAACAGATAAGCTGGTGTAACCAGCAAAATGCAATAAAATATCGAGGAGAGAGAACCTTCGCCGTGCGCAATGATACCAAGCATCATGATATCCAGTGCGCGTGTAGCAAAAGTGATCACCCTTTCAGTGATCAAAATCTTTGTTAAGGTTTTAAACGAACTAATAGAAGACATTACAAAAGCCCTTTCAATCGTTTTTGTTTAGGAGTAATTTCCAAACATGAACTAGCTACCTTTGAAGTAGGACAGTAGAATTAATGTATTAACAAAATAATTAATTTAATTGTCATATGAAATATCATCATTTGTCTTTTGGAGAGAGGTTTTGTATTGAGAAAATGTATAGCGCAGGATCTGCAA
>JAPLZH010000002.1 GCA_026395105.1 Candidatus Tayloriibacteriota bacterium | reverse complement strand
GCTCACGAGGATGGTACGAGAGGCTTTAATGATTAGAAGGCAGATTATCGACCTTTTATCATTAACCATAAAGACTATCAAAAAACTCAAGCCTCCAGATTCTCCACAGTTATCGTTTTGGAATTAAGCGGACAGTAGTGTAATTTTAATGTGTATAACTCGAACAGTCTTTTAGAAAAGCCCTTCCACCACCTCCTTCACATCCATCCCGTCTGCTTTGCCTTTTAATTCCTTCATAAGAGCACCCATTAACATATTTGCCTTAGTCTTATCAGTAATTCCGAGTGCCGTTTTCTTTGCCTCAGCGATTTTCTTAATCTCTTCTTTATTCATAAGGGCAGGGAGGTAACCTTCTAAAACTGTAAGTTCAGCGCGTTCATTCGATGCTAAATCCTCTCTATTTCCCTTAACGAACTGCTCTATAGAATCTCTTCTCTGCTTTACTCCACGGCGAATAAGGGCGATTATTCCTTCATCATCTAGGAATTCTGCATTAGACTTCTTTTGCACTAATTCTGCCGTGGCTAGCGCGAGCACGCTTCTAATAGACATGAGTCTCACCTGATCACGGGCTCTCATTGCAGCTTTTAAGTCCTCTTTTAACTGTGTATGTATCATGTATATATCGTATCATATTTTTTCGGGGCGGTATATAATATATGCATGACGCTAACAATTATAATTTTTCTAGTGGTTTTGGCAGTGCTTTTGCTTATCATAGTCTTCCTGCTCGGGAGGAATAAAGGCACTTATGGCTCAGATGAAAGTCAGATGAATGCGAATGATGGCAAAGATGAGACGGCCTATAAACTGATTTTAGAGCAAATAAATGAGGTGTCGAGGATGGTGGATTTTAAGGTCGGGGAGCTAAATAAAAGCGTAGAGCAAAAGATGGGCGAGAATTCTAAAATAATGACTGAGGCCGTGAGGACGCAGTTCGGAGAATCTCAGCGCCTCATAAAAGAAATAACGAATGAATTAGTGCAGGTTAAGGAGGGCGGAAAACAGGTCGCTTCCTTTGCCGAACAGCTTCAGAATCTTCAAGATATTTTGAAAAATCCTAAGCAAAGGGGAATTCTCGGCGAATATTATTTGGAAACGCTTTTAAATAATGTTATGCCACCAGGAAGCTATCAAATGCAATACGCTTTTAAGGACGGAACGATAGTTGATGCAGTGGTTTTCGTGAAGGATAAGATAATTCCGATAGATTCGAAGTTTTCTTTGGAGAATTATAATCGTCTGGTCGTGGAAAAGGATCCTTTAGAGAGGGAACGCCTAGAAAAACAGTTTAAGGCTGATTTGAAAAATAGAATAGATGAGACGGCGAAGTATGTTAAGGCAGACGAAAACACAATGGACTTTGCCTTCATGTTCATACCGCATGAAGCTATTTACTATGACCTTCTGGTGGCTGAGGTGGGAGGGATTAAAATAAATACGCGCGACCTTATAGAATACGCCTTTAAAGATAAGCATGTTTTGATAGTTTCGCCGACGTCTTTTTTGGCCTTTTTGCAAACGGTTCTTCAGGGACTTCGTGCATTACAGATAGAAGAGAAGGCAAAGGATATAGTGAAGAGAGTGGAGGAATTAGGCCGGCATTTAAAGAGTTTTGAGGAGTTTTATAAGAAAATGGGAGGGTCTATAGCGACAGTCGTCAGTCATTTTAATAGCTCCGGAAAGGAGTTTAGGAAGATTGATAAAGATGTTATGAGAATTACAGGGGTCGGTAATGAAATAGAGCCGATTATTCTAGAGAAGCCGGAAGATATAGAATCATAGATCGAAAAATGGCAAAAGTCGGCAGGCGATAGCCTGAAAAAGGCTTTTCCTGCCTAAAAACTTGCTTTTTTTGCTCGGCCATATTAGAATGGCCACATGGAATTTGCAGTAATACAAACAGGCGGAAAGCAGTATAAAGTCGCAGTTGGCGATACGGTTACTATAGAAAAGCTAACAGGCGAATTAAAAGAAGGTGATAAGGTCACTTTTGATAAGGTGCTTATAGTTGATAACGGAAAAGACACGACTCTCGGAACTCCTTTTATTAAGGGTGCCTCTGTCGCAGGAACTATTTCAGAAATCGGACGCGCTAAGAAGGTGATCGTCATTAAATACAAACAAAAGAGCCGATACCAAAAGAAAAACGGCCACCGCCAGCCCTTCATGAAAGTAAAGATTGATGCGATAAAATAAAACTGAGACAAAGGCAAAGCCAGAAATAGACAAAAATTTATAAAAAGAAAGTCCGAGAGTTGTCTCTCGGACTTTTTGAATTTGTGCTGGACTACTGGCTCCTACGAGCTTCGTCCAGGATTTCGATTTTCAGCGAAGCGAGTTCGTTCTCAATTTCTTCGCGTTCTGCGGGGACGTGATTCCTTCCTTTCCAAATCTGAACGTTATTCGGATTAAATGCGTCCCTGCTTATCCGAACGATCTCAGGAAGTGTGAGATTTGTCTTCGGCACGCCCTTGAAGTTGTCGGTGCCGTTTGAGATGAAAAGCCGATCCGCCTCATCCAGATGCCATTTTGGGGCATACTGACAGTTTCCCCTGACGCAGAGTGAAGACCATACAGCCTTCTCCTTATCTGCTTGAGGAACTTCTGAGAAACGGAGCATGGCTGCTAAGGAGACAAATCCATCTCCTAAGATTTCAATGGCTTGTACGTTTCCCATAATCGTGACGTGCCCAGTCTCGTTCATGACGATGGTCAATTGCGCGCCTAGGCTCATAAGTACACTATGGGCGTGTCGGTTGGACGTTTGGAGGGCTACTGCTTGTACCTGAAACTGCCGACATTGAGTATGCCCACGTTCTTTCCACCCACTGATTTTAAACCAGTGTGAATTCTGAGCTTTCCTCAGAGCTTCCTGCTCCCGGCGGAATGTTTGGAAGTCGAGCTGATCCCAGTAAATTAGGCGAAGGGCAAAGATCACATAGTCCTTCACTTCGCGCGTAATCTCCCGAGAAGTATTTCCATCCGCTGTCTGCCAAAGGCAACGGAAGATATTTTCGAGGATCAGTACATCATGCTTCTGACTGTCGTTTTTGATGATTCCAAGCACCTTGTTGACAATGCATTCATCCGTGAATTCGTCAGAAAGTTCTTCACGGATGATTTTCCCTACAAATGTAGGGAACTCCGGCATGTGGTTTTTCAGGATTGCTTCGGTGGGGTTCGCCATCGCCCTGTGGACGACTTCAACCATTTCGACAGCCCAGTTTAGAGCTATCCTAAGTGTCACTGTGTCCGAGCATTTTGTTGTGAGCTGCTTATTCTTGAACATCTTGATCAGGGTGCCCAAATGAGTTTTCGGACAACCCCGTTCATTGTCGTAATAGCGGATTTCTTCCGCTATGTCCAATATTACAGGATCCTCGATGATTCCGAGGTGCCTAACGGCCTTCACCATCGAGCACAGCTTGGTGCCGTCAGGATCAGTCTCACGCGCATCATCCCCGTTCCGGTGTTCGTCGAAGACGTCACCACCAGAGCCGAGAACCAGAGTGTTCAGGCTGGACCAGTGATCCGCGCCCATCTTCTCTGGGATCGATGCAAATGTGAATTTGGGATTTTCATTAATTTCAAAACAACTTTTCCCAAATTTTTTCACCAGCATCCACGTTCCAGCTTCGTCGAGGTCAACGTGTAAGATAACCTCATCCACTTTTCTTATTTCCACTATTACCTCCTGGGCCGAAATGGCCCTTGTATTCAGAGATTTCGAAGATCAGCTTAGTTTAATTCCGCGAAGCGAAAGCGCTCGCAGAACTAAGGTGAACTAGCTACCTTTGAAGTAGGACAGTAGAATTAATGTATTAACAAAATAATTAATTTAATTGTCATATGAAATATCATCATTTGTCTTTTGGAGAGAGGTTTTGTATTGAGAAAATGTATAGCGCAGGATCTGCA
>JAPLZH010000018.1 GCA_026395105.1 Candidatus Tayloriibacteriota bacterium | reverse complement strand
GCTCACGAGGATGGTACGAGAGGCTTTAATGATTAGAAGGCAGATTATCGACCTTTTATCATTAACCATAAAGACTATCAAAAAACTCAAGCCTCCAGATTCTCCACAGTTATCGTTTTGGAATTAAGCGGACAGTAGTGTCTATATATCATTATATGTCTAATCTAGGTGGACATATTTCAACTTTTTAAAGCTGACAATTCTTTGGTATACTATAGCTATGTCGCAAAATATTTTAGAACTAAAAAGACAGTTTTTAGAATATGTGGAGATAGAAAAAGGCCGAAGCCTCAGTACTGTGAGGAATTACGATCATTATCTCTCTGTTTTTTTAGGCCATATTAAGGCAAAAGGACCTGAAGATTTAACGGATAACTCTATTCGTGAGTTTCGCCTATGGCTGAATCGCCAGAATACTGGCCGTGCTAGGGGTGGACGAGTGGAGACTATGAAAAAGCGCACTCAGAATTATTATTTGATCGCTCTTCGCTCTTTTCTTAAATATATGGCTAAGATCGGTGTGAAAACTTTGCCGGCGGATAGGATAGAGCTAGCGAAAGTTCCGGAAAGGTCGCTAGACCTCATTTCCATTCCAGAGCTCGGTAAACTTATAAATAGTCCTGACACTAGCAGCCTAAAGGGCTTACGTGATAAGGCTATTTTAGAACTTCTCTTCTCTACCGGACTCCGTGTTTCTGAGCTATGTTCCCTACCGCGAGACATTAATCTGTCATTAGACGAGCTTTCAGTTCGAGGAAAGGGTGAAAAAGTAAGGGTTGTTTTCATTTCTGAAGATGCGAAGAATGCAGTAAAGGCTTATTTAAATAAGCGTGAGGATATGGACGATGCCCTTTTCGTACAGGATGGGAAGAAAAGGCTGGCTAGTAATTCTAAGAATGGTAGAAGCGATTCACTTCGCCTTACTGCACGCTCTATAGAAAGGATTGTAAAATACTATGCTATTAAAGAAGGGATTGATAAAAAAGTCACGCCTCACGTCCTTCGCCACTCATTTGCCACTGATTTACTGAGAAATGGCGCGGATTTACGCTCAGTTCAAATGCTACTAGGCCATGCAAATATAGGAACGACACAGATATACACTCATATTACAGACAGTGAATTACATGAGGTGCATAAGAAGTTTCATGGGAAGGGGAAGAAATAAGCTATACAAAATAACACTTTTCCATATAGTTATCCACATATAGTGCTTGTAATGATTCCATAGAGTCTATATAATGAATAGTGTATGGAACCATTGAATAATCAAAAATTAAATAAGGTAAAAATAACCGAAGCACTACTGCAGTCAGATATTGGAATAATAAATATTGAAGCGCTACGGAATATCTTAGGTATTAGAGAAAAGAAGACTCCTTTTGTGCTGATAAATAGCCTCGTTATGAATGGTATTTTAAAAAGACTTGAAGTTGGTAAATATATTATAGTAAGTAAAAACCCAAGTAAATTCCTAATAGCTAATTTCTTATATGAACCATCATATATTTCTTTTGAATCAGCTTTGAATTTTCACGGCATACTTTCCCAGTTCCCTGTCGAGATAACTAGTGCCACAGTTAAAAAGACAAAAAGTAAGGAAATTGATGGTAATCTTTATGATTATTCTCGCATTAATAAAGATCTTTTTTGGGGTTATGAAAAAAAAGAAGGATTTCTCATTGCCCTTCCTGAAAAAGCCCTACTAGATCAGATTTATTTATCTATAAATGGTAAAAAAAGAATAGACTTAGGGGAATATGACTTATCGAATATAGACAAAAAACGACTAAATGAATATATGAATAGTGTGAAATCAGGGATTGTAAAAGATAAGATTATTGGAATTTTAAGAATTAATAAAATATTATGATAACAAAGGAACAGATACACGAATTGACAAAGAAATTTAAGACAAATGAAACCGTCGTTCTTAGAGAATATGTTCAGTTATTGTGTCTGGATAAGCTGTATTCCATGAAAGGCTGCGAGGGAATATATTTTAAAGGAGGAACTGCTATACATATTATTTTCGGTGCTCAAAGATTTTCCGAAGACCTCGATTTTACTGTAGATATGAAAGACGAAGATTTTGAAGATTTTATAAAAGCCTTTTTTAATGTAATTTGTAAAGAAAATTCAGGATTTTCATTCAAAGAGAGAGAGGCTATTTCAGGTAGGACTTTTTTGCTTACTGTTAAGCCTGATTTTATAGATTATAAAGTGTCTATCAAATTTGATTTTTCGTTTAGAGAAAAGCCGTTAGATCCATCAAAATCAACGATAAAAAGCGATTTCCCTATTATTTTTAATTCATACATTCATCATTTATCAAAGAATGAGGTTATGGCTGAAAAAGTAAGGGCCATAATGACCAGAGAAAAAGGAAGAGATCTTTACGATATCGCTTATCTATTAGGCGCAGGGGCGGTTTTTAATAGCGAAATGATAGCCAAAAAGTTAAAATACTATGAATTAGATTTGAAAAATAAAGAGGAAATTTATAAAAGACTGGATAAATTTAATGAAAAAGAGTTCATCGTAGACATGAAGCCCTTCGTGGCTATCGGTGAAAGGGAAAAATTAGGAGAAAAATTTAAATATGTGGTGGATTTCGTAAAACAGAATTTATAAGACTAAATGTTATACTTTTAATATGAATATTATTACTTGGAATGTGAACGGTTTGAGGGCAAATGTGAAAAAAGGCGCTTTTGACTGGCTCATTAGCCAGGATGTGGACGCTTTTTGCCTTCAGGAAACTAAGGTTCATCCGGATCAGCTAGATGAGGCTGTGAAAAATCCGCCGGGATATGTCTCATATTTTGATCATTCAAAATTAAGGAAGGGCTATAGTGGTGTAGCGGTATTTGTGAAAAAAGAGGTGGCGGAAAATCCGAAAAATAAGCTGGAAAAGGTGGAATATGGACTCGGAAATGCGGAATTTGATCAGGAAGGCAGATTTCTGGCCCTGTTTTTTAAGGACTTCGTGCTCATTAACTGCTACTTCCCTAACGGCGGAGGGGGCCCGGATAGATTAACTTATAAACTAAAATTCTATGATGAATTTTTGAAATTTATAGAAAAGCAAAGAAAAGCCGGGAAAAATGTTATTTTCTGTGGGGATGTGAATACGGCGCATAATGAAATAGACATCGCTAGACCGAAGGAAAATGAAAATCATACAGGTTTCTTACGAATAGAGCGGGACTGGATGGATAAATTAGTGTCGGCTGGGTATGTGGATATTTTTCGAACATTTAATCCGGAGAAAGTTCAGTACACATGGTGGGACATGAAGACTTTTGCGCGCGACAGAAATATAGGCTGGAGGCTGGATTATTTCTTTGTAAATAAGGAGTTTTTTCCGAAAATTAAGGGTGTGCAGGTTTTAGATGAGGTTTTGGGGAGTGATCACTGCCCTTTACTATTGACTGTTGACAGTAAATGGTAAATAGACTATACTCTTATGTATGAGTGATATAAAAAAGAGTATTTTAAACTATATAAATAATAAAAAGACGGCCAAAGTAAAGGATTTGGTGGATAATTTTAATGTCTCTAAACAGGCCATGCATAAGCATTTGAATGAGCTTATAGAGCTAGGAATGATAGAAAAAGTCGGGAGTGCGCCTAAGGTCTTTTATATACCTAGAAAAATAGAGAAAGCGCCTATTCAAAACGATATTTCAGATGAGAAGAAGAAAATTCTTTCGGAAAATTATATGATTATCACACCGGAAGGCAGAAGACTTGAAGGAATAGATGGTTTTGAGTATTGGTGTTCTAGACATGATTTGCCTTTAGAAAAGACAGTAGATGACTATATTAGTACATTTCAGAAATATGATAAGTATAAAATAGATGGATTAATAGATGCTACGCCTAAAATCAGCGAAAGTTTTGAGAAGATCGGCTTAGATAAGATGTATTATAAGGATTTATATAGTATTGAAAGATTTGGAAAGACTAAACTGGGACAAATTTTGCTTTATGCTAAGCAAAGCCAGGATAAAAATCTTATTAAACAAATAAGTGACATCATAAGAGATTCGGTGCTTGGTATTGTAAATCGAGAAAATATAGATGCTGTAGGATTTATACCCCCCACTGTTAAGCGTGAGGTACAGCTTATGAAAGAATTAAGAAAGATGCTGAGTCTCTCAATTCCTGAAATTAACCTTATTAAGGTGAGAGGAGATGTTTCTGTTCCTCAGAAAACATTAAATAGGATTGAGGATAGGATAGAAAATGCTAGAAAATCTATTTTTATAGACAGTGATAAGGAATATAATAACATTCTACTTATAGACGACGCCGTGGGTTCTGGTGCAACCTTAAACGAGACTGCCCTTCAAATAAAAGAGCGCAGCATGTGTAAAGGCAAAATTATCGGCTTTGCTATTACGGGTAGCTTTAAGGGATTTGATGTTATTAGTGAAGTATAGGTCAAATAAAAAAGAAAAAACCGCAGTGATGCGGTTTTTTCCTGAGAATTTTATATTTACTTTACGGTAACCGGTTTACCATCTTTAATAATTCTAATCACTGCTTTTGAAACGACTAATCCGTTTTCATCAATACTTAGGTTCTCTCCGAGGGCTCCGTTAAAGCTTTTTATCTGACTTAGGGCGTCTTTAATTTGCTCTTTAGTCGGTACGGTTTTTCCGTCCCCCGCTGTTTCTACGGCCTGAACGATTAAATTAAAGCCGTCATACTGATTCGCTGCACCGAATTTAGCGTCTTTTCCGAATCTATTTTTGTATTGATCGAGGAACCATTGACTAGGGTCCGCTCCATTCACATACCAATCCCCTTCGAAAAGTGAGAGCTGGTCTGAGAATTCGAATGCTTCCATAGTAGTGAGTGGAGTTTTAATTCCCGCCTGCTTTATTTGCCTAGCGAGAATTTCTAATTCAGGAGTGGAAGCTTCTAGAACGATTATGTCTGCACCTAGATTTTTAATCTGATCTATTTGTGATCGGAAATCTCTAGTACCTGTGTTAAATTTTTCTGAAGCGAGCACTGTAATTCCCGTTCCTTTAACGTCTTTTTCAAAGGCATTAATTATTGCCAACGCACCTGGATTATCCTGCTGACCAAAGAAAACTAATTTCTTAACATTTCTTTTCTGAAGTTCCTGAATGAAGAGTTTTGAGTCTTCGTAAGCAGGCGTATAGTCTAGGAAATTATATTCCCCATCCGCTACATGATCATCTGAGGCAAAGGCATTCACGTGAGGAATTTTATATTTCTCCGCGATTATGCTAACCACATGCCCGACCGGTGATCCGAAAGACATTAAAGCGTCTGCTTTGTCTACGGAAATTAATTTATTTGCTATGGTCGCACCGAGGGTCGGTTTGAATTGATCGTTTTCGAATACTAATTTGTAGTCGTATTTAGTATCTTTTAACTGCTCTTTCGCTAATATGATAGCGTTTTGTGCGCTTTCTCCTAGAATAGCTACGTCCCCTGTTAATGGAAGTGTTATTCCAATGGTCACGGTAGGCTTTACTAATTTGCCTACATTTCCACTGGAGTTATTTAGACTGTTATTATTTATAACAATCCCCGCTACTATAACGACTAATATAACTGCCAAACTTAATAATATTTTTATACTTTTATTCATAATACTTTTAATTATCTAATAATACGGTAACAGTATATACTGAGTGTCAAGTATATTTAGGCAGAGATAACAGCTCTAATATATAATACCCTTTGTATAGGCCATTTGAATAGCCTATTAGATAGTTTGTTCGTATAAAGTGACAGAATGTATCATGTCTGATAGAATATATGTATGCAAAATGAAGCACTAATTAAACATTTAAAAAAGATAGGATTAAGCGAAAAATCATCCTTAATTTACGCCACTTTAATAGAGATGGGCGGATGCTTCCCTTCTAGATTAGCTGAAATAACTCATATAAACAGAAGTACTGTCTATAAGATATTGCTCGATTTGTCTATTAAAGGCCTAATTACTGAGATAGAAAAAGGTAAAAAACTATTCTATCAGCCAGAAAACCCTGATAAATTACTGCGCTACACTAAAATGCAGGCAGAAATAGCAAATGATGCCCATGAAAAGACTCAGGAATTAATGCCGGATATAGAAGGTATTTTCGCCATGAATCCAAATAAGCCAAAGATCAGATATTTTCAAAACGCTGAAGGAATAGCCTCTATTTATGAAGATATGGTGTCTGGTAAGGATAAATACGAGATGATATCCTTTTCACATGGGCAGGCTTTTAAGAATTTTTTGCCCGCTAAGGATTTATATAAATTCGTTAAAGCAAAAGAGTCACTCGGCATTACTACAAAAGCAATAATTCCTGATACTCCAGAAAATAGAAAATATAATGAAGAAGTTTTTGATGGAATCGAAAAAAAGTTTTGGCCGAATATAAAATTTATTTCCGCAGAGAAGTTCCCTTTTGAAGTAGAGGTAACTATGTATGGAAATAATAAAACTTCGTTTACAAAGTTAAATGGAAATCATTTGATGGGCATAATTATCGAAGATGAAATCATTTATAAAGTTATGAAAATGATTTTTGAAATTTCTTGGAATTCAAATGACGTTGCTAATTAAGGACATTTTAGTGGTCTTTTAAATGTCTTTTATAAAGGACAAAAGAAAATAAGTTATCCACATATATGTCCTTTACGTGTCCTTTAAATAAATTATAATTATCTCCAGATAAGACGGATTGCGAAAGAAACTTTTTCGCGAGGATGTCATAGTTCTTCCAAATAAATGAGAAATTAAGTGGTTAGTTTCTCATGCAAGTTGTTCTTTGATCTCTCACGTGTTTGACTCCACGGGTCATCACAACTGTGCCATCGGCTCTGCATCAGTGAATGCTAGAAGACAAATTCTTCCCAAACATTTTATTTTAGAAGATTATTTGTTTTCTCCATTTAGCGGAAGTGGTTCTGGCGGCACCTAAAAAGCCGCTTTTGTAATGGAAATTTCGCTTTAACTTTTCCTTCACTGGCGGCTTTCTCTTTTATATCACTTTTTATATATAGATTTCATGTGAAACTGGTTTATACAGCCTAAATAATCAGTTTCTATTTACTTTACATTGAATTTGCCTCGTATTTCAGTAACTTTAGCGTCATCTTCCTCTTCTTTCTTTAATTTCCCTTCCTCGCCGAGCTTTTTTAGCTCCGTGTCAGTCTTTTTACTAAGTTCTAAAGCCTTTTTATCTAGATATTCCTCAGTGTTTAGCTTAGGATCATCCAAAACATCCTCTAATAATGCATGAAGAATATAGCCTAGTCTCGGTCCAGGTGTTTCCCGTGTAACCTCCATAAGGCGTTTCCCGTCAGTTTTGAGCATTCCTACGGATATAGGGTCGCGCATGGCTTCTTCTATCATGGACTGATATTTCCTTAAACGATAAGGATTTTCCTTTGGTCGGCCTGTTCCTATCCTGTCACTGGCACGAACATTCATTAAATCCCATATATTCTCCTTTCCGACATTTGCTATCATCCTTCTTACAGCAGAAAGGGTAATTTGCTCTGTATCGCTGAAAAACATATGCCAGCGTGCTAGTTTAGTAACCTTTTCTATGGTTTTCACGGGAAACCTTAATCTTTCTAGTATTTTCTTTGTTACACGTGAACCGACAACTTCGTGGCCGTAAAACGTATATTTATCAGTTTCACGTGAAAAACGCCTAGTTTCCGGCTTTCCGACATCGTGAAATAGGGCAGACAGGCGTACTTCTAAGGGCCATTTTCTATCAGCAGAATGCTGAACGCTACGCAAAAGGTGTTCCCAAACATCATAAACATGCGTGCCTTTTTGTTCCACGCCGATTCCAAGCTCTAATTCTGGGGCTATATACTTCAAAACACCGAAAGTATGGGCTGTTATTAAACCGTCCATAGGCTTATCCGACATAATAATCTTTATAAACTCATCACGAATTCGCTCCTTTGATATCTCTCCAAGTAAATTAACGTTCTTTTTAATGCTATTCGCGGTATCAATGTTTAACGCGAAACCTAGTTCTGCTGTAAAACGTATCGCTCTAAGTATTCTAAGGGCGTCCTCGGTAAATCTTTCGTCTGGATTTCCAACGGTTCTAATGACTTTATCTGCAATGTCTTTTTTACCACCATAAAGGTCAACGACTTCTGTTTCTTTGTCCTTTACGCGGAGGGCAAGGGCATTAATCGTGAAATCTCGGCGTTTTAAATCTTCTTCGAGGCTCTGGCTAAACTTTACTGAATCAGGCCTTCTATGGTCACTATAGACGCTTTCAAGGCGGTATGGAGTTACTTCCACAACTTTTAATCTTTCATTTTCAGTTTCACGATTAACAACACCTACTGTTCCGAAGGTGTTTTCATAGAAGCCGTCTTCTCCGAAGAGGGAAAGTATCTGATCCGGAGTAGCGTTTGTGGTAACATCCCAGTCTTTCGGTTCTTTCTTTAAAAGTAGGTCACGAACGCATCCACCCACCAAATATGCTTCAAAACCCGCTTTTTCAAGCGTTTCTGTTACACGGGAAACTTCTTTTGGTATATTTTCTTTTCTTCCGAAAAGGTTTATTTCCATGGCCAGATTGTAGCATAAAACCTGAGATTATTGAATTAATTTCTTGGAAAAATACAAAAGTGGTGTATGATTATCTCGTAAGTGTTTTTATGTTCTGTTTGTGTTAAATATGCGCTCGTAGCTCAATTGGATAGAGCACTTGGCTTCGGACCAAGGGGTTGTGGGTTCAATTCCTGCCGAGCGCACACTGTAGTGAGACCGACCGAGACGGCTCAAATGAGCGTTTTTAAAGATAGTCAGGCAATAAAATACCCCTTCCTAGCGGGGTTATTTTATTACTCTAAGATTCTTACTTGCCTATTATTCATCACGATCTTGCTTCTCAAGCAGGTTAGAAGTTCTCGTTTCTCCCATTGTGTGCCTTCCCGAAGAAGGTATTTAGCATAATTTCTCATATCAATTTCGTTGACTTTCACCGTGTTTTCTTTAATTCCCAATAATCCAGACTGGAACCTCTTGTGTCTTTCGATTTCCGCTTTAATTTTTTCTTTCATTCCAATTTCGTCCAGACTGACTTTATCCATTAATCCAGATAGCTGTTCAATTAGATCTTCCTCTCTCATATAGCCAGACTTGCAATTTTTGTCTTGAAACCTGCAACAACCGTAGTAGATATACTGATGGACTCCACCGCCGCTTATTTTCTTGAATTTCTCTGAGGCGGTAATGCCTGATCCGCATAGACCACAAGTTATCAGTTTAGTGAAGGCAAATTCCTTGCGTTCATTTCGTTCGGCATAGTTAGTCATCTTTTCCTGAACTTGATCAAAGAGTTCCTTGGTGATGATGGGCTCATGCTTGCCTTGGTACCATTGACCGCCGCCTCGGGGATATTCAAACATACCATAGTAGAAGGTGTTACGTAGAGTGATGTAAATATTACTCAACGTTAAGGGTTTACCGCTCTTGGTTTTGAATTTAACTTCATCCTTGAGCCAGGTATGCAATCTTCGGCCACTGCAATTTTCATAAGCTACTTTTTCAAACATTTTCTTAACCATAGGAGCCCGATACGGATCAATCTCCACCTGGCATTTTTTATCCACATTTTTATTACTAAGATAACCCGTCGGGGGAGTACATGGCCATAATCCCATCTCGCACCTAGCTCGCAGACCTCTTTTAACGTTAATTACTTTATTATCATTTTCTAGTTTAGCCTGACTTCCGAGAATCATCAGGAGGAATTTTTCATTAGGGTTATTAGAAAATCTTTGGCTAAAAGTGCGAATGTCGTGAAGTTTTCCTGAATCCATCATATCTACAATTCGTCCTAGGTCACCAGCGTTTCTAGAAATACGGTCAGCGGCCCAAGTGAGTATTCCATTGAATTTTCCTTGTTTGATTTCCTCTACAATTTCATTGAATACCGGCCGTTGTCCAGCTTCTTTGGCAGAATGTGATTCCTTTTTTATTTCTA
>JAPLZH010000038.1 GCA_026395105.1 Candidatus Tayloriibacteriota bacterium | reverse complement strand
CCTAGCTTTAATTTCAATGTCAGTTAGTCTCATTACGTCATGTATTCTACCATGGTGGCTAGATGAATACTTGTGTTGTTATACACAGTACCAGAAAGCACGATGACGGCTTACTTAAAAGGGGTGTGAGGGGTTACTTTTATTCATATTGCATTAATCCTACTATAGTGATACTATATGTCCATGATTCGGCGAATAGCGAATAATGGAGATTTTATGGATATTTTCGGGCTTTCGAATGCCTCGAAGAAAGTCCTTATAGATATTCTCACTCACGGAGTATCCTTAGTGGCAGATATTTCGGCTCGCTTAAATATGCCGAAATCCTCCGTTTATGACGCTGTCGTTCCCCTTCTGGAGAATAGCCTAGTAAATGAATACAGTGATGATAGAGGAAAGACATTTGGTATTTCAGATAAGGATCAGTTAACCCGCGCCCATGAGCAAAGACTAGCTGAGTTAAAAAGTGCTCAGTCTTCCCTCTTAGAGCTTATAAATACCCATCATACAGATGATAATGTAGCCAGACCAAAGATTAAATTCTATGTCGGAACACTCGGTATTAAACAGGCTTTTAGGGATATGATGTGGAATAAAGAAATCACTGAGACATTTTTGATGTGGCCGGTTAAAGAGATGATTGATATAGATGAGGACTTCTTTAAATGGCATGGCAAACAGCGTTTTAAATACAATGTCATGCTTAATTGTATAGAAAAGCATGGCGACAGAATTTTGCAAAAGAAAAAGGACTGGCTGAAGAATGATGCTAGGACTAACTTAGCGCGAATTCGCTACCTTCCTAAGGGCACAGACTGGAAAATGAGCTTCTGGATTTATGGGAATAAATGCCTCTTTGCCTCTGGCGGAAGGGAAAAAATCGCCTTCACTATACACAGTAAAGAATTTTGCCAAATGATGATGCTACTCTGGAAAAGCATGTGGAAGAATTCTTTGCCTTAAATTATTCGCAAATTTCCCATAAAAAAGACCCGCGGTTTTAGTGCGGGCCTTAGTGAAAAAAAGGTCTGGTTACTGAGAACGATGAGCCATCGGATGTACCGAGAGGTGTGCACCACTCGGTAGTCGCGGATTCTTATACGCGACGGGCTGTTCACCGATACCCATTCTCATGATGGTTTCTACCTTCTCAATATTTTCCTCGACTTTTTCGAATGCTGCAAGGAACTGAGAGAACTTATCCGTAACCTTTCTCAGTCTTTTCGCAGCCTCTAGAGCGAGCTTTTCTGCGTCCAAACGGAGACAATGTTCCTGTTCGTAAAGAACCCTGTAATCTGGTTGTTTAATCCGGTTGTTCATAATTCAGCACTATCTATAACACACTAGGAGAAAAAGCAAGCTAATTCATGTCCGAAATCTTTCCGTCCTTTATTATCATGATTTTTGTTTTCGGCTTTCTGTTCCCAGCTGAATCGAATTCTATCTTTCCGGCGACACCTTCCATGCTGACATTTTTGACATTATTAATCCAGACTTTTCCATCAGCATCACGAGTTTTAACGAGTAGATTAAAAGCATCGTATCCGATATCAGCTAAGAAACCTGGGTCCGTGCCGAATCTCTCTTTGTATAATTTCTTAAAGTCATCGCTCACAGTAGAATCCACAGTACCGATTATGGCTCCGTCTAGCACTGTAAGATCTCCCATAATTCTTTTATAATCCGTATATCCTGACTGGAAATTAGCGTCAAAGAAAATCTGAGGCTTATTTTTTGCAATCTTCAAAAATTCCTTCATGAAGTTCGCCCCCTGCTCAGGGAATATGAAGAGGCCAATATTAGAAGGATTATTTCCGGCCACTTTTAAAGCATGAGTTCTAAAATCTTTTTCCGCAGAATCTATTTTAAATTCTGTAGTTTTTCCCTGGAAACCCTTTTTAAAAGCCTCGACGAAGCGGACCATTGCGTCTGCATTCGTATAGACTAAGGTCATTTCTTTCACACCTTTATTTTTAAAATATACGCCATAATCATACTCTGAGAGAGCACTGCTCGGAAATAGGCCGAAGACATTATCATCTGATGGCTCTCTACCCTGTTCACCCATCTGAATGACCGGCATATTTGCCTTAGTTACAGTCTCGTAGATAGAATCTATAGTCGGCGTAGAAACATTAATCAATGCATCTATTTTATCTATTGAAGACAGCTTTTTAAATGCGCTTAATCCTTTTCCGCCAGTAAAACCGTCATCCTCTATAGTTAAATTAATCTTTGCGTCTGGATGTGCTTTATTATAAATTTCATCAGCTAAAACCGCTCCGTTTCGAACGTTTTCGCCGACCGCTGCATAGTCCCCGCTTAATATACTTATCATTCCCATATTAAATCCCTTCGACTTATTTACCGAATTCGTATCTGTATTACCACTTTTAAACACTAGAACCGCACCCACTATTACTAATAATATGATTATCGCACCTAAAACTTTTTTATTCATGCCCACCATAATAGCAGTATTTTAGCAGTCTGTATATATAATTTTAGTGTCAGTTTAGTAGAATTGAACTATATTCTTCGCTTTTAGCTTTAATATAGGCCATATAATATCATAAACGCTTTTTGTCATTAATTTTATTGACTATTTTGATATTTTCGTATAATATCAGTCATATGAATATGATCGAATCTGTGAAAAATCTAGGGTTAAAAGATAAGGAGGCAAAGATATACATTGCCCTTCTACAGCTGGGACAGGCTACCGCATATGTGATAGCTGATAGAGCAAATATTAAAAAGCCGACGACCTATGTCATCCTAGAGGAATTAATAGAAAAAGGCTTCGTCACTAAGGTTCCGCGTACTAGGAAAAAACTTTACTCCGCAAAGTCTCCGAATGAAATTTTTAATTCGGCGGAAGAGAAGTTAAATATAACTAAAAAGATATTACCGGAGCTCATGGCTATGGCCATGGCAAATAGTAATTCTAATAATAAATCCCGAACCATTTTTTACGAAGGTTTAGCAGGAATAAAGCAGGCTGTATATTATAGACTAAAGGAGATGAAGAATAGTGAAATAGTCGGCTTCTACGCTACTGCCGAAAACCTTTCTCCAGAATTAATTAATCTTATAGATGAATGGCTAATCTTTGCCGACAGTAAATACAATGTCCATATAAGAGGCATCGCTCCCGGTCATCCTTCACTTGTGGACTATAGAGAGTATAAAGATAAAAAATTCGGCTCTAGAATTAAGGAAATTCCCTATTCGGACTATTCTTCTAAAATTTCCATAGAGGCTGGAGACACTTTCGTAAGAATTATTATGCTAAAACAGGAACAGGCTATAATCATTGAAAATCCAGACTTTGCAAATGTGGTAAAACAGCTTTTCGAAATCGTCAGTAAAAGGTATGAGGTTAAGGCAAAGGACTAGCTCTCACATTTTTAAACACCTTTTTTACGGCTGATATTTTTCTATCTTACCATTACGAACAATTCTCAAAGAATAAGTTTTAACCCCGTCATGATGTTCGTTTATAGATATGGATCCTGAAGCACCTTCATAAGATAAGGTCTCTAAGTATTTCTTTAACTCCTCAACATTATCGCCATATTTCTTTAAACCTTCTGCGATTATATATACTGCATCATATGACTCCGCCGTCCATATTCCATATGGGAGATTTCCAGTATTCCACCTAGCATTATATTCATCATTAAATAACTTTGACTTAGGATTATTTATTATGTCAAAATCAGGCATTGTAGATATCATCCCTTCATAAAAATTAGGGTTCGCTGTAATGTTTGTCTGACTTATTTCTGCTTCATTACCGAATAGCTGTGCGTTAATACCCATTTCACTTATTTGCTTAACTAGATTAAGACCTGCATCTGGACTCTGAGGTACTAGAAATATTCCTTCCACTCCTTCTGCATCAGTCTTTTGCAAAATAGTCCTAAAGTCATTTGTACCTGGGGCATAACCTTCAAAAATAGAAACCTTCCCGCCTGCTTTAATGAAGTCATCCTTAAAAGTCTCAGCTATTGCCTTTGCATAATCTGTTAATTCATAAATTACAGCAAAGTTTTTTAGATTTAATTTTTTAAATGCTAGGTCGGATACAATGTCAGATTGTACCGTCGAAACTGGAGATGTTCTGAATACGTATGGACCAGAATCAGAAAGAACTGGACTAGAAGTTATAGATGCGAGCATTAATATCTTATTCTTATTTGCAATAGGTGCGATAGCAGCACTTTCTGATGTACAGTGACCACCGATAACAATATCAACCTTATCTATACTTATAAGTTTATTCATTGCACTGACAGCCTGTGCCCCATTGCATTTTCCATCTTCAAAAATAATCTCCAAAGGTTTTCCATTTATTCCTCCTTTTGCATTTATTTGCTCTAGAGCTAATTTCCCCGCTTCATAAGTGCCATATTTTTTCTGTGGCCCGCTAAGATCAGAAATCCAGCCGACTCTAAAACTAGTCTGATTTTTCCTCGTCCCATCCAGTTTAAGCAGCACGACTATGACTATAATTATGCAAACCATTATCAGAAACTTTTTATTGAATTTCATATATGTATGTTTTATAGCTTATATTCTCCCATTAAGCCCTGCGGTCTGTAAAGCATGAGTAAAACGAGGATGAGGCCGTAGACCACCTGCCTCATCTGGGCTGCAATGTCCGTCGGAAAACCGACGAAGCGCAGAATCTCTGGTAATAAAATTAGGAAAACCGCGCCCCAAACCGCCCCCTTATTATTTGCCAATCCGCCGAGAATTATTATCGCTAAAACGAAAACTGATTCCATAAGCGAAAATGTGGAAGGATCTATGTACGTGATGTATGAGGCAAAGAGAGAACCGGCGACGGAGGCCATCGAAGCCCCGATAACGAATATGGATAATTTGAACCAAAGGGTGTTATAGCCGAAAACCTGAATTGCCTTTTCATCTTCACGAATAGATTTTAGAACTCGGCCAAAAGAAGATTTGACAATAAACTGAGAGACGGCGTATGCGATGACGGCAAAGATAATGACGAGGATTAAAAAATTAAAATTATTTCCGAAATCGATTCCGAATAAAGACGGCCTAGGAATTCCGGGAATGCCGAGCGGACCGCGGGTCAAATCCTGCCAGTTTAGAAATATGCTGTATATGATTATATTAAAGCCGAATGAGCCGAGGGCATAGTAGTCTCCGTCAAATTTAGAAAGAACGTAGCCGATGAAGAAACTTAAAATAGCTGTGATAATAATGCCAATTATCACAGATAGGAAAAAGCTCATAGCGGTCGTCGTGAGAAGAATAGCAGTAACATAAGCCCCGATTCCGTAAAAAGCCGCTTGTGTTACAGAGAGAAGTCCCGTAAAACCGACCACCAAATTAAGCGAAAGGCCGAGTATTACGTAAACCCCTATTAAGATGGCGAGGTGGATTATATAGTCCATTGAACTACATTTTCACATATTTTATATATTTAGTAAACAAAAAACGCGCAGCCAGCCTTAGCTAACTGCACGTTAAGAAAAATCACTGCCAATTACTTACTCCTTCTTTGTAGTCTTATCAATGAGGAAATTGGCAAACTCGTGGATGATTGGCGATCCGGCTGGAGATGACCAAAGCAAACAGTCTCTGGACATAAATCCGGACATATTGAAATGTACGTTGGCTTGGCTTATGGTTTCGAATAATTCATTGCCCGGGGTTTTCCATCCTTTAGCAACATAACCGGCATTTTTCCACAGCCCATTAACCGGTTCATAAATCCCAGAACGACGAAGCCAGAAGACATAACCATACCCACTCCAGTTCACTTCGAACTAGCTACCTTTGAAGTAGGACAGTAGAATTAATGTATTAACAAAATAATTAATTTAATTGTCATATGAAATATCATCATTTGTCTTTTGGAGAGAGGTTTTGTATTGAGAAAATGTATAGCGCAGGATCT
>JAPLZH010000067.1 GCA_026395105.1 Candidatus Tayloriibacteriota bacterium | reverse complement strand
GTACCGTTACTCAAGAAGATTTAGATGAAATCCATTCCTTCTTGAATGACCGACCTAGGGAGTGTATTGAGTTTAGGACAGCAACAGAGTATTATTCATTATTAAGTTCGAGTGTCCTACTTGAGGGGTAGCTAGAGGGAACTTGTGCCGTTACCATCAAACAACGAACAGTTCGTCAATTCGAGAAAGATGGTAGGTGGGAACTTTTCCGATTCCGCTCGTTTTGCATAAACGGAGATCACCTCCCTTCAGTTGCGACTCGAACGATCACGTTCAACATTATGAAAGTTCGAATCTTGGTTCAAACAAGTGGAGACGAACCGAAATGGAACATTCGTTCTCCAAAAATATATTACTCCTTTGTTTTAAGAATGCAAGTGTCCTTCAGCGAATAGTCCTCGACCACTTTTTCTAAATCTTTAGAAGAATCACATTCCATGAGTTTTATGCGAAGTTCACGCGCGCCTTCCCAGCCGTTCACATAAGCTTTAAAATGCTTCTTCATAACGTCGAAAGGTTTATCTTTACTTAAGATTTTTTCAAAAAGTTTGGCGTGTTCTAACATTATTTTAAGGCGTTTTTCTGGGCCCGGCTCTTCTGTAACTTTTGAATCGAAAAACCAAGGAGTACCGAAAAGTCCGCGTCCTATCATTACTCCATCTGCACCGGTTTCCTTCGCGCGTTCATTTGCCTCCTTTAAACTTTTTACATCTCCATTTCCGAGAATTATAGTATCAGGCGAAATCTTATCTCTAAGTTCCACCGCTTTTTTTACAAAGCTCCACTGCGCCGGAAAATCAGAAAGTTCCTTCCTAGTTCGAGCGTGAACAGTTAGTGCCGAGACTCCCTCTTCTAAAATAACAGAAAGCCATTCCTCCACTTCGGGTTTGTTATAGCCGATCCTAGTCTTTACAGAAATCGGAATGTTTTTTACACCCGCTTTAGCAGAGCGAATGATTTCACGGGCGAGTGCGGGGGTTTTTATGAGTCCCGCTCCTGCCCCCTGCTTTTCCACCGACTTATCAGGACAACCCATATTAATATCTATTCCATCGAAGCCGAGGCTCTCTATAATCTCACAAGCCTCTTTTATTTTCGCCGGATTTGCACTAAAAATCTGGGCGACTATAGGACGCTCTTTTTCAGTAAATTTTAAAATGTGCATCAGTCTCTCTTTTCCGATAGAGCAAAGGCCGTCGGCGGAGATGAATTCTGTCCACATTACGTCAGGACCCCCGCCTGCTTTTCCCATTCTGCTATATTTAGCGATTATCATTCGGAAAGGCTCGTCTGTTACATCGGACATTGGGGCCACAGCGAAAATCGGCTTCTTTAAATGAAGCCAAAAGTTTCCGCGGGGGCGGGAGCTGGGGCGGGCGCTCGCGCTCTTTTCTTCGCGAGCGCCCGCCCCTCCTTTGCCTTTTTTATTCTGTGAGACCATAGCTGTTTTTAATATAGTTTAAAAGAGTCAAAACGTCTTTATCTCTATTCGAACTCTTTAAAACTATGATGGCCACTAGTCTATCCTTTCCCATCGAATCTTTCAACTCAAAGATGGTCGTGGCAGTTTTCATAGCCTCATCCGTAAAACCTATCTTTCCCCCGACAAAAGAAGAGAGATTTAAAAAATGTGTCTTATTAGTCCAAGTATGCTTATTTAACTGCTTCAGACGCTCCGCCGTAATTCCTAAAATAGATGGTTCGTAATCATGAATCCATTTTGTTATAAGAAAAAGGTCTGCAGCTGTAGAGATATTATTCTGTGATAGCCCTGAGGGATCTGTGAATTTAGTATCCCATGCGCCGATAGACACAGCCTTCTCATTCATTTTACTAATAAAATCCCGTCTATCATAATGAATAGCCAAAGCCTCCGCCGCTGCATTTGAAGAAGTCATAAGCAAAGGATACAGAAGATCCTTTGCCATTATTCTCTCACCCTTTTTTAATTTAGCACTATTAGTAGAGACATCGATAGCACTTCCTGTTATTAAAATAGAAGACTCTGGAGGAATTTCTTCGAGAGCCACGACGGCGGTTATAACTTTCGTAATAGAGGCTATTGGATATTTAATTTCCGGTCTCCTTTGTGCCATAATTTCCCCGCTTTCAATATCACCGACCACGAATGACTCTGCCTTAACCTCAGCACCGACAGAACGCGGAATAGAAAGCACCGCATGCTTAAGAAGCTGTGCATTTATCTCAGCTATTGGGTCTTTTATTGAACTCTGAATAGAGGTCGCGGCCTGTGCGAGCTGTCCACTTATTTGCCTTCCTATTTTCTCTGATTTATTAGTAAAATCCTCGAAAGTCTTTAAGCCATTAATGCCTGAATTATTAACAGTGACTTTTTTTACGGCCGGAGTGCTATTTTTTCCAGACATTTCAGAGGCAAAGATAATACCGCCAACCACCAAGCCTCCAACAAAGAGAGCCCAGATGGTCCACATGATATAAGGAAGGGTCTGTCTTTGCCTTTGCATACTTATGAATATTAACACCTTTTTACAAAACAAGTAGGACGATTCCGGATAAGATTACGAGGCAGGCCGTGAATTTATGAATAAGATTCTTCTCATGAAAAATTCCACCACCAATGATGGTCGTAAATAAAGAAGAGACTCTTTTTACTCCAGTAGCCAGACCGACGAATGCAGACTGTAAAGAGGTCATCATAAAAAATCTTTCGAGTATTGTAAGAACGGAAGCGAGTGCCATAAGCCATCCACCCCTTTTTAAACTAAGCTTAATCCCATGCCAGCCATCGAAAAATAATTGCATTACTACTAAGAAGTTTATAGCTATGAATATATGAATAATTCCTAGATACAGCGCCGGCTGAAGATTAAAGTAATGAATCATCATTTGATCTGTAATAGAAGATAAGCCGTAGAGAATAAGGGCAAAGACTATATACGAATTATACTTCGAAAGAAAAAGACGCTTAAGAAAGGCTACAGCACTTCCCTGTGAACCTTCTAAATAATAAATTCCGAGAATCATAAAACCGATTCCGACGACCTGCCAGTGATTAAGCGATTCACCTAAAAATATTACAGCTAAAAACGCAGTGACAGCAGGACCTAGATTAAGAAGTGGAGTAGTCTCACTAACTTCCATGTGACGCACTGCCTTTGCCACGAAAAGATATGCGCCCGCCGCTGAGAGTGAACCGACATAAATAATTCCGAGAATAGTCCAGTTAAGCTCACCTAAATCTGCGACGAAAAGGTATGGCAAAGAAAGAAGGGCGATGAGAAATGCGATGCCAGCCGAATACTCCATAGAATGTTCCCTGACAAGCACTTTTTTTTCGATAACCGTACTCGCTGAATTTAAAACCGCCGAAGCGAGCGCATAAATAATCCAATTCATATTTTTATTCGCTAATTATAACATTTTAGTGTAAAATCGTCTTGTATGAAAAAGGTATTAGTTACTGCGTTTGCACTCCTTATTATTTTGCTCTTAATTCTAACTATAGGAGTGAAGACACAGAAAAATATAGAAGATAATAGCAAAATTAAAGTCATTGCTAGCTTTTATCCTTTATACTTTTTTGCAAAAGAAATCGGTGGTGATTTAGTTAGTGTGGAAAATATAACGCCAGCTGGCGCAGAACCGCACGATTATGAACCATCGACTAGTGATATGGCGAATATTACGAACAGTAAATTACTGATTTTAAATGGCGGTGGATTAGAGTCTTGGAAAATTACTGATAAAAGCATAGAGACCGTGATCGCTTATGAGGGCGATGACCCAGACCCGCATATTTGGCTAAGTCCACAGCTTGCAGAAAAAATAGCTGATAAAATAGCCCTAGGACTTATGAAAGTAGATCCTAAAAATTCAGCTGTTTATGGAAAAAGTTTGGCGAATTTAAAAAATAGATTAGATAATTTAGATTATGAATACAGAAATGGATTAAACGCGAATACTTGTGAAAAAAAAGACTTTATAACTTCCCACTCTGCTTTTCACTATATAGCTTCTACTTACGGCTTTAATCAGATTTCTATATCCGGCCTTTCACCAGATTCAGAGCCGACACCGAAAGAGCTGGCTGACATAACTGATTTCGCTAGAGCTCAGAATATTAAATATATTTTCACAGAGAATTTAATCAGTCCGAAATTAGCAGAGACTTTAGCAAATGAAATCGGCGCGAAAACTTTAGTTTTAAATCCACTAGAGGGATTAACTGCGGAGGAAATCAGCCGAGGCGAAAATTACTTCACAGTCATGCGAGAAAATTTAATTAATTTAGAAACTGCCCTACAATGCAAAAAATAGATCATACAAAAAATATAATAGAACTGCGCGGAGTTTCCTTTTCATATGGGAACAGCGGGAAAAACGGCGCGGACAGCGCGAACGCTGAGGATGACGTCCTTCATAATATTAATTTCGAAGTTCATAAGGGCGACTACATAGGAATGACAGGAGCGAACGGTGCTGGAAAAACCACACTTTTAAAGATTATTTTAAATCTTTTAAAACCGAGCGCTGGAACTATAAAATTATTCGGACAGGACATTAAGGATTTTAAAGACTGGGCAAAGATAAGCTATGTTCCACAGAAAGTGGCAAATTTTGATAAGAATTTCCCTGCCACAGTAGAGGAAGTGGTTTTAATGGGCCGATACGGAAAGAAAGGACTCTTTAATAAAATCACATCAGAAGATAAAAAGATTTGTGAAAAGGCGCTTAGTGATGTAGGGATGCTAGATTTTAAAAACAGAATGATAGGAGACATTTCTGGTGGACAGCTACAGAGAGTATTTATAGCCCGCGCCCTCGCCGGAGAGCCTGAAGTGATTTTCCTAGATGAGCCTACATCCGGTGTGGATGAAAAAAGTCAAAATGAATTCTTTGCCTTACTTCAAAAACTTAATCGTGAGCTAGATCTGACCCTTATCTTAATTTCCCATGATTTAGAAAGAGTGGCAAAGGAAGCGATGCATATAGCCTGCGTGGACCGCACCCTCGTCATGCATCCATCTGCGTCCGAAGTGCAAATTACTTCTCATCATCATAATAATTAATATGTTTTTAGAAATTTTTAAATACGATTTCATAATAAGAGGATTAGAGGCGGGAATTATAGTTTCACTCATTGCCCCACTTATCGGAATTTTCCTAGTGCTTCGCAGATACTCCCTTATAGCTGATACCCTTTCTCATGTATCACTCGCTGGAATCGCTATCGGCCTTCTTCTTAAAATTAATCCGGTCATCACAGCCCTCGGGGCGACGCTCTTTGCCTCATTCGGCATAGAACGCCTCAGAATTTCTAAAAAAGTATATGGCGAATCTGCGCTCGCCCTTTTCCTTTCTGGAAGTTTAGCGCTCGCTGTCGTACTTCTAAGCCTTGCCCACGGTTTTAACACTAATCTTTTTAATTATTTATTCGGAAGTATATTGACCGTGACTTCGGCCGATGTACTTATGATAGCCATTCTAGCAGTCGTCGTAATAGTCATTCTTTTTGCTTTTTATAAAGAGCTTGTGGCCATTTCATTTGACGAAGAGTCGGCAAAGGTAAACGGAATTCCGGTTAAATTAATTAATACTGTGCTTATTATTTTATCCGCACTTACTGTCTCTATTTCCATACCAATAGTCGGAATCCTTCTCATATCAGCATTAATAGTAGTGCCTGTAGTCACGGCCCTTCAGCTCCGCGTTAGCTTTGCCAAAACTATTCTATACGCAGAAATCTTCTCACTTTTCGGAGTGGTGGCGGGCATCTTTGCCTCTTTTTATCTAAACCTTTCGACCGGTGGCACCATAGTCCTCATCATGCTCGCCGTCTTCGCTTTCGTATTTTTATTCAGTAATAACAGCCGTTCCATAGCATAGTACTTTTTATATTATAAGATTTTACTTAGTTTATAGCCTAAATAGATGCCGACGAGTGCACCGACCGAACTTAGAATGAGGGAAGAAAAAGAGATTTCTCCTTCGCCCCAAAGCATCGGTATGGCTCCGCCTACGGCGGAGCCAATTAATACCCCTCCCCAAATAAGTGATTTAGTACTCATAATTAAAGTGGAATTTGACCCATTAGTGCACTGTGCCAAAAAACAGAACTTACCAAGACTAAGACAATGATAAATATTATCAAAGGTAAAACAAATCTGTAAAGTGGAGAGATGTACCCTATTTCAAAACTAAATGATTTATTAAATATAAATAGAGTAAATATATAAACTACAGTAAAGACAGGTCCGAGAATTATCATTATCAAAGGATGAATATCAAATAATAAAAAATAATAGGGATACAATATAATCAAACTAAATAGTGTCGTAAAAAGAATCCATTTGGGTTCCACTATCTTTTTCCAGCAAAATATTACAAGTAGCAGTAAAAGTACTAGAGATATCGTTAAAACGATTCCAATATGTGTACTCGGGAAAAGACCTGAAATACTTACAAAAAAAGGAACATTAAAAAAAGCTATATATGTAGAAAAGTAAATCGGCCAAGATAAAAATACAATGAATAATAGATATTCTATTATTAAATTAAGATTCTTAGGTTTTAGATCCATATGCAAATTATATCATTCATATTAGCAAATAAAAGGTGCTTAAAATCTATAGCAAAATCCAGCAAATTACTTAAGATTTGCTGGAAACTTTGCGTTCTTTTTTGACTAATTTTACGCTTTCTTTTTTAACCCAGGAATGTTAGTGCCTTTCCTGTCTGTCCAGCGCGTCCAGTACGTCCTATTCTATGAACATAATCTTCATAAGTAGCAGGAATGTCATAGTTAATGACGTGAGTTACTAAAGGAATATCTAGTCCGCGAGCAGCCACGTCTGTAGCTACTAGGACATTCACATGATTTCCCTTAAATGACTGTAAAGCTCTCTGACGTTTACTCTGATTTTTATTTCCATGAATAGATTCAGCTTTAAAACCGCGTTCAGTAAGAGTCTTTGAAAGTTTCTCTACGCCGTGCTTTGTTTTGCCGAAAATTAGAACCTTACTAAATTCAGGCTTGTTTAGAAGTTCATGTAGAACATCTATCTTTTGCTTATCTCTTCCGACACGGATGACATCCTGATCAATATTCTTAGAAGTATCTCCAGTCTTAACTGAAACAGTTTGAGGATTTTTTAAGAATTCTTTAATAAGCACACCGACTTCAGGAGAAGTGGTAGCTGAAAAGAAAAGAGTCTGTCTATTTGCCGGCATCTTTGCCATAATAAAGCGCATATCGTTTATGAATCCCATGTCTAGCATGCGATCCGCTTCGTCTAGAACGATAGTTCCGAACTGTGCTGGATTAATAGCACGTCTTTCTATAAGGTCTTTTAAGCGCCCCGGTGTTCCGAAGACGAAATTATTTTTATAGCGTAAATTATTTACTTGCTGGCTAATGGAAGCACCTCCGACACAGCAAACAGAAAACATTTTTAGATTTCTGCCGAATTTTATAAATTCCTCATTAATCTGCTGAGCGAGTTCACGAGTCGGAACTATCACTAATATATTTTCATTAGGATTTTTTAATGCCTTATTTAATAAAGGCAAAAGAAAGGCCGCTGTTTTACCAGTACCTGTATTCGCAATTCCGACCACATCATGTCCGTTCAAAACGAGCGGAATAGACTGATCCTGAATAGGAGTCGGAGTTATATATCCGATCTTTGTAATATTTGCCTTTATTCTTTCATCTATCTGAAAGTCTATAAAAGCGTGCTTTGGCACATATGCGGGAGCATTTAAAATAGGCTCTGCTTTCTTTATAAAGCGGTTAGGGTCTATATATTTTCCCCTACTAAAAGAGGGCTTACCGCCGAAGCGTCTGCTTCGGTTATCATTTCTATAATTTTGTTTAAACATTTTTCAAACGCAAATTCTCGTGCGTCTTTCCAGTCTTAATATTAAAGTAAGGACGACTGGTTCTCTTCTGTTTCTATTAAGACGCAGATACACTAGAAATGCGATGAAACTTCTGAGATTTACTTACCAAATGAGTATATACTATAACGATATATTTGTCAACAACAGATTTAGTAAGTACCCACACCCTCCCCAATCTCCATATTTATCAACCTTAAATAGACATGAACTTTTGGAACCAGTTCCTGGGATTATTCCACTTAAGAGATAGGAGTACAGAGGCTAGTATGGAGGTAGTTTCTGCACCTCT
>JAPLZH010000052.1 GCA_026395105.1 Candidatus Tayloriibacteriota bacterium | reverse complement strand
TTGCAGATCCTGCGCTATACATTTTCTCAATACAAAACCTCTCTCCAAAAGACAAATGATGATATTTCATATGACAATTAAATTAATTATTTTGTTAATACATTAATTCTACTGTCCTACTTCAAAGGTAGCTAGTTCATTATGGGATAAATAAACGCAGTAGACAGCAAAACGCTGTAAAAAGGCACGCCAGAACTCTTAGTCACACTTGTTGGGACTCCGGTTTCGACAGTGGGTTCTATGAGCCGGCAACAAAACATTCGAGGCTAAACTTCGCATTTACCGAAGTTAAAGCGCTCGAAATTCCCATCGTGGACTCCGGTTCATGAAATTAACACGCCCATGCAAATGGGAGAATGAAAAATGGCCTGCGCGGCATTAATATGCCTGATGCAGGGTTGAGAAATGGCAAACTGAAACCTGAAAAATGGTTAAATCAGCGAACTATGAACTCAAAGATTCACTAAACCGCCTTGGAAACATGGCGGTTTGTTCATACATTTTGTGGTTGACATCTCAGGAATACAGTGATAGTTTGTTTTTTGGCCGTAAACCCTCTTACAAGCACAAGATAAATATGAACAATTCGAAAATTACCACTGTCGTAAGTGAAACGAAGCTGGAGATTCCCTCTGAATGGTTTCGCATGTCCGCGAATTCATTAGAGAATGCCCGCGCTGACGGGGCCAGTTATGCACGAGTTACTGAAGGTGATGATGAAAAGCTCATTATCTCCGTGAAAGTTAGCAATGGGATCATGGAGAGGGTCATCGAATTTGATCAATTTTCAAAGGCTTGTCTCGGTATTTACTCGATCTATGGATTCCGCCAGCGAGTCTCAAATATTCGCATTGGCCTGCGAGGACTCGCTGACAAAGCCTTTTTCACCGCTGGCTTGGTCGTGCCGAGGAAGTCTTTTGATCAAAGGGCAAAACCAGATGAATTCGTCGTTAGTCAGACTATTAGCCGGGCGGATTTCCACCATTTTATCAATTTCCCCTAATAGTCCAGTTTTTGCCGACTGGATCAAAACCTTAATCCGTGTCTATATGATGCGGATTTTTTATTACTTAGTTATGCTATAATTTTCTTATGAAAAGGTCACAAAATGGTTTCGCTTGGAATATTTTAATAATAATAATTTTACTATTATTAGTTTCTGGTGGTCTGTATTATTTTTCTCAAAAAACAAATTCACCCACGGGAGACTGGGAGACGAAAATAGACACTAAGTCAGGGATTACATTTAAATATCCAAAAGATTGGTCGGTGATAAATCTCCAAGACTTAAATAATTTAAAAGTTAATGAAAGGAATTCTTATATCGCCCCTAAGCATTTAGTTTTTGGAGTAAATACTGTAGGAAAGTATACTTCTTATGAAGCGTATAAAAATAAGACTGCGTATCAGGCAATGAACATCGAAAGTGAAAATGAATTAATAGTCGATGGCAGTAAAGTTATAGTTATTAAATTTACCACAAAGATACCTGGTGTTAATTTAGAGGATTACCAATATAGTATTTTTAAGGATAATTATATATATTTCTTCAGCATTGAAGTAAATGGCAAATTATCTGATGAAGATATAAAAATACTAGATGAAATTATTTCTACTTTAAAATTAACCAGCGTTAAGGTAGCTGATATCTATATTATAGAAGGAGTCTCTATGACTCCGACTTATAAGCCAGGTACTAATCTAGTTATAAATAATGACTACGGAATTCTTAAAAAAGGGCAGACAATTATCTTTAATATTAAACCAAATAATAGCAGTAATAATCAGCCTACGAAGGGAGTAAAAAGAATAGTTGGATTGCCAAATGAAACAGTCTCTATTACAAAAGGAAAGATTTTAATAAATGGAGTGGAAATTAATATTCCAGAAATTCATTCTACAAATAGTATGGGTGGAGACTTAGCTCAAATAAAACTCGGGTAAGTACCCACACCCTCCCCAATCTCCATATTTATCAACCTTAAATAGACATGAACTTTTGGAACCAGTTCCTGGGATTATTCCACTTAAGAGATAGGAGTACAGAGGCTAGTATGGAGGTAGTTTCTGCACCTCTT
>JAPLZH010000020.1 GCA_026395105.1 Candidatus Tayloriibacteriota bacterium | reverse complement strand
AAGAGGTGCAGAAACTACCTCCATACTAGCCTCTGTACTCCTATCTCTTAAGTGGAATAATCCCAGGAACTGGTTCCAAAAGTTCATGTCTATTTAAGGTTGATAAATATGGAGATTGGGGAGGGTGTGGGTACTTACCCGCGCGAGGAGAGCTAGATAAGGCCTTCAAAAAGCTGATCTAATTTTTTATTTAGTCTTCCTACTTCACTATTAACACTGCCTCTAAATGAGTCCTCTTCTGCTATAATTCTTTGCCTGCGAGGGTTTATAGCCTCTCCGCGTTTAATGAGACTTTTAATATTATCTGATATGTCAGCAAAAGCAGATGGATTATCATTAGATAATTTATCCCAATTTTTTAATACGTAAATTGGAAAATTACTACCAAAGACTCTCTCAGAAAAAAAGTTATCTCTGTCTCCTGAATATCCATCCTGCATTAAAGCGTGGTAGATTTTTACTGAATTTTCCTTAAATTCTGTTGGTCCTGAATTAATCTTATCCCTTAATTCAGATTTTAAAGCACGAAGCCTGGTTCCTGCTTTTATTTCTTCAGATTCGGCTTTTTTCTTATTTGTTAACCAGCCGGGATTCCTTCCTTTTTCTATAATCACCTTCTCTTCTTCTATAATCCCCTTAATACGTGTATTTAAATCATCTTCTATTTCCCTTACACTTTCAGCAAAGCGCCTAGGCATATCTTTTAAAGATTCCTCAAATGAGGTGAATTTATTCTCGACCATTTCGACATATTCGGTCATTGCGGGTATTTTCATCTTTGCATCTTCTACGGCTTCCCTGACATTTCTTTCAGCATCTACAGCATCTTTTATTTCAGCCGTCTTACCAGAATAATCTTTTGCGGGGATTTCTGGAGTTCCGGGAACTTCTGGAGTTCCGGGAACTTCACGAGCTCCCTCCTTTCTAGCCTTTAATACATTATTAACAGCGAATTCTGTGGGGTTATTAGATGCCTCCTTCTGCTCATCTCCGAACTTATTAAATCTATCTACCATTTCATCTCTTTTTGCCCTTAGAGCTTCTCTTTCTTTTTGTACCTCTGTAATACTAGCCTTATATGCATCTTCGAGACTTTGTTCTAAAGTAGTTAGCTCTCTAAGAGTAGCCTTGTACTGAGCTTTTTCCTCATCATTAGAAGGATTATCTATTCCAGCTACCGCTTGTTCTTTTAAAGAGGATATTTCTTCCTTACTTTTAGCGTTTTCTTGATCTATTTCTCTAATTCTGCCTTCAATCACATCGTCTTTTTGCCCCATTTCATGAATAGAAAGATTATAAGCAGCCGTTTCCCTGAAATCCGGATTAGTCATAGTCTGTCTAGCTAATTTGGTATTACCTTTCTCCATATCCAAAATCTCTCCGACTATAGCCTTCTTCTCTGCTTCCCATGACTGTTTCTTTCCTTCAGCCTCCTCCTTTATTTTCCTGAGTTTTTCCTTTAAGGCTTCTATTTGGCTGGGTTTTACAGCTTCAACTGATGGCACTTTTTCTAATTCAGGCATATAAAAATATTTATATTAATAATTCTTAGTTTAAAAATAGAGCTATTTACTCATACCATTATACTACATTATTCTTAAGGTTAAATTAGCTTTAATAACCATCTTCGTCTCTGGGATAACCGCTCCACTTTTCATTCTAAAGTTTTCATCTGAAAATACCTCTCCGGTTTCTGAGAATCCGAGCTTTTTATAAAATTCGATAGCCTTAGTGTTATAGGTAGCTACCTTAACGATGATATCTTTGCTGTTATCAAAGAATTTTAAAGCTTCATTCCAAAACATTTTGCCTATCCCCCCTCCTCTGTATTCGGACAGAATGTAAATCGCAGTTAATTCTCCTTCTCTCTCACTTTTTCTAAGTCGACATACACCAACTATCTTCTCTCCGTCTTTTGCATTAAAAAGTTTCTCATTCACGGTTAATTCTATAATTTGCTTTCTCTTTTTTTCTAGAGCTTCTGGATTTCTCCCGTTTTTAAAACGATCCTCTATATCTTCTCTCGTTATGCCACATTCTTTATTTGGATAAGTATCTAGCCAGCCGTAATAAAATACTTCGCTATTACCTAAAACATCTTCTGGATTTGCGTTTTGAATGGTTATTTTCATACAAAAGTTAGATGCGTTTTTATTATCCTCCTTAATTATTTTTTTCTTCAGTCAATGACTCTTCCCCGATCTTCCACACACCTTTTTCCAGAAAGGCTTCGATAGTTTGACGTGCCGCTTTGTTAATCAAATTAGAATGAGATATCTTATTCTTCTTTGCATAATCAGAAAGAGTAATAATATTTTTGCCCTCAAGATACGCCAAGCGTTTGTGGTAACTATTCGTAAGTGCCTTAGCGACAATCTCTTCCATGATTACAGTAGACCCTTTTTCATCAAACTCTTTAAAAGCATCATAGTATTTCTTCCTGTCGATAAATTTAATATTAATCGGTACAAAACCTTCACGGATTAGCTGATAGTTATTTATGACACGACCAATGCGACCGTTCCCATCATTAAACGGGTGAAGGTATTCAAAGGCAAGGTGTAGCCGAGCGATACGTTTTATGATATTTTCATGACTTTTTGCATTAAATTCTCCAAACATTTCCTGAATACTGGAATCGATCTCTAGTGCTCTCGGTGCTATGTGACTACCGACACGAACACGCTCATCACCTATACGAAACCTTCCTGCGATCTCATCACGAATATTCGACAAAAGCATTTTATGAAGTGTCTGAATGACGAGAGGACTTAATTCCTGCTCTTTTGCTCTCATGTCGATATATGAGACGACCCGAGCGAGGTTTTTTGCCTCAAATAATTCTCTTTCGGAAATATAACGGTCCAAATCTATCTGAAGAAGAATCTTTTCAGTTTCCTCGAGAGACAGGGTGCTGTTCTCGATAGCGTTAGAGTTATATACTTGGTCGGCAATCTCTGCTTCACTGATAAGTTTAATTAGGGCATCCTTCCCAATAGACGCTTTGTAATATCTTTCTCTAAGCGCATTAATCTTATTAAATACTGCGGGTGTTTTTGCCATATAGCTATATTATAGGCTTTTTCACTGTTTTGTCAAGATAATCGTGAAAAAGTGTGAATAAATACGGTTTTTCACGGTTTAGGGTATGTTGCTTTACAGCAAATCATTTCTGAATGGGGCGGGTCTAATGGGATTCGCCCGCGAGTCGGCTTTTTGCCGTCGCAAAAAGCCGCTCTCTGCACCGCCTCGCGCCCGCGCCGTACTCGGCGCGGGCTTCGTGGCTCGCTACCGCTCGCCACTACGTGCGCTCCGGCGTTCGAATCCCATTAGCCACCGCACTTAAAAATCCGCTTACGCGGATTTTTTCGTGGGTGTCTAATGGGATTCGAACCCATACTGCACCCTCCACAGGGGTGAGTGCTAACCATTACACAATAGACACCATATATTGCACCCTAAATGTATAACATAAAATCCGCTTTTTAGCATCTTATTTATAATCCGGCGCATCCTCCTTCACCCCCGCCTCATGATTAGAAAGTCTGGCTAAAGCATAGAGCAAAGATGAAAGTCGGTTTAAATATGCGAGCGTAGAATCACTAACAGCGACCTTCCCCTCCTCTGCCACAGCCACCACTCTCCTCTCCGCTCTGCGTGCTATCGTACGGGCGAAGTCAAAAAATGCCGCCACCTCCGTTCCGCCAGAAATAAAGAAAGTTTTAATTTTCGGAAGCTCTTTTTCAGCCTCGGCGATTATTTTCTCGAGCTCCCCCACTTTGCCTTTAGAGAGAGGCTTCGGAAATCCAGCGACTTCCGCCTGAACTATAAAAAGACTTTCCTGCACCTCATGCACTATCTTTTTATATTTCACATTTTCGACTTTAGTTTTAATGATGCCGAGAAATGAATTAATTTCGTCTAGCGAGCCGAGCGCCTCAGTCACCGCCGAGCTTTTAGAAATGCTTTGATTACAACCAAAGGTTTTAGTGGTGCCTTTATCACCTTTTCCAGTGTATAACATGAATTAATTTTAGCACCACCCTAAAGTTTTACAAACTTCCCCTAAACTGTATACTACTTTCATGAAAATCGCTTTCGACCAATACAAATTCACTTCCTCTAAAGTCTCAGGCGTTCCTGTCCATATTAAGAAACTCCCATGGGCAAATAGCTGGGTAGAAATCCGCGTACTCGTTCACGTGGGGGCACTAAACGATCCTGAAGGCAAAGAGGGTGTGGCGCATTTCTTTGAACATTTGCCATTTAACGGCACGGAAAAATATCCGTCTTTTGAAATACTTGAGAGGATTAGTAGGCAGATTTTTATGAATTCTCTAAATGCTTACACTTCATTTGCCAAAACCGTTTTCGAAGGCAAAGTTTTAAAGGAAAATTTATCGAAAGGAGTGGAGGTTCTAAAAGAGATGGTCGCTCATCCCCTACTTTTGCCGGATGAGATAGAGCGTGAAAGAGGTGTCATCACTCAGGAAATCTGGGGGCGCCTTAATAATCCTAAGAAAGAAAAGCTTTTTAAGGATATTAATAAACAGCTTTATAGAGAAAATATTTACGGACGCCAAGTCTTTGCCTTCGGCTGGTCAGATACTGTGGCGAAAGTGACTAAGGAGGATATAGTAGCTTTTCATAGAAATCATTATCATACTGGAAATATAGAGCTCATTTTTACAGGAGACATCAGTATGGCCGAGGCAAAGAAAGTGGCAAAGGAATTCTTAGTCGGAATTCCAAAGACGGCGCAAAATATTAAAAAGATAAAGGCGGAGTCATTCGAGCCACCGGAAAATAGGCATTTAAAAATTTCAGCAAAAGAGTTTTTCGGCTTAAATGAAGATTCTGTTCCGAAGCAGACAGAGATTCACGCTTTTCGTTTAACGAAGCCGATGAAAAATCCGGCCGTTTGGGGTACAGCAAATTCACTGATCAGACAGTTTATATTCGAAACCCTTCGCGGGAAGCTCGGGGCCACTTATAGTCCTAGGATCGGTGTGGAGAGAAATCTTGGGCACGATGCATGGGACTTATACATCGGAATCGAGCCTTCTAAAGCAGATGAGGCAAAGAAAATTATTCGTGAGATTTTAGATAAAGTGGCAGAAGGCGCGAAAGAAGTTCGCCCTAGATTCGAAGAGACACAGAGAATGAGATTAGAAAATTTGATAGCAATGGAGACGACGGCTTCGAACATTGCTGATAATGCCACAGATGATTTGTCACACTTTGCCCCCATTAAAACAGTGACGGAAGCTATAAAAGAGCGAGAAGCAGTAACATTTAAGCAGGTTTGTGATTTAGTGCGAGACGAGCTTTCGGAAGATAAACTTTTCTGGTTTATTCAGGAGCCTTAGAAGATTCGATATATTTTTGTAATTCGGCCTCTGCGTCTATAATACTTTTTTCAACAGTGTGCCATACCGTCTCGAGATCGAGTCCGAAATAATCATGAGAAATCATATCACGAAAACCTGCCATATTTTTCCATGGAATAGGTATCCCTGTCTTTATTTCATCTGGAACCTTTTTGGCTAATTCACCGATGACTTGTAACTGCATAATGACAGCACTCTGGGTTTTATTATCCTTAGAAAAAACCTCAAATGTTAGGCCATTTGTAAAATTCTTTATCTTAGCGATGGCGTCCATGATCAGTAGTAAATACGCCTTACTGTCTTTATTATTACTTTGAACCATAAATTATTTTTAAGTCGCGATAAATATAATCCTTAAAATACGGAATAATTGACTTTTCAAGAACCAAATCAACTCGTTTTTTTAACCGAGAAGATAATTCATCCCTTAACCCCACAGTATCCCAGACTGAAAAAGCTTTATCACCTAGAGCCACTAAAATATCTACATCACTATCAGGCCTTTCATCTCCCCTAGCCTGGGAACCAAATACTCCTGCATAACGAACACCATACTTATCTAAAGTAGGCTTTATAATTTCAGCTATGTTTTTCACATTATCGTTCATGACAATATTTTACCATAAGAATACCTGCAAACAAAAACCGCGACACCTATTTTCTGTGTCTACTTTATAGGGTACATATCAGTGCGCAGGAGAGGACTCGAACCTCCACGTCCAAAAGGACACAGCCACCTCAAGACTGCATGTTTACCATTACACCACCTGCGCATACTAGCGTCAATACAGACGAGGTTTTCTACTCTATACTGACTGCCCCACTATACCTAACATTTTATCAATTTTCAAGCGCTTTCTAGGCAAGAATGTTTTTACCCCAGAATAATACATTTTCTTTATGATTATCAATGCAGACTTTTTAGCAAATTTAAGCTGTAGGCAAGAATTTCTCCTATTTCTCGTGACATGCCATTTTGCCCCAGATAGCCTAAGTATATTTGAGGCCATCCAATCAATAAAGTTTTGGCTTGCCGATGCAAATTCAAGATAGTACATAAAGCTCGATCTCCATCTTTTATCCCAATACGAATATGTACTCCCGTCCCCATCAAACTCTCCTCTTAAAAAATCAAAGAAATACTCGTCGGGGATCTTTAATTCTCCTATTGTTTTAGATTTTGCCTTAGTAATTCCTATTTCATTAAGAAATTCTACAAATTTAACATCTCCAAACTGAATTCTAGTAGCAATATTGTTAAATGAACCGAATGTATTCCCTATCTTATTATTAATTCCGAGGCAAATAGCAAAATTCAAGGTCTGCTCTATGTCTTTTGAAACAAATGATATATGCCTACCGTCCTTTGATATATGACCGTCACTCGCCAATAACCCTACAGCATAAGCAAAATCAGGCGACCATTTTATATTCACCTTCCCCTTCGGCCTCGCCCCGCCTTTTTTCTTTTCTTTTTTAATTTTCACAAAAACATTTTACGCCTCCGCCCGAGTATTGCAAATAAAATTTTGCAAAAAATTCATAAAGATTTTATATCTAATTTTATATAAAACAAAACCCCTTTCGGGGCCTTGTTTTTATTTTAATTTAAAATTATTTTGCCTCTTCTATCTTCTCTGCCTTTTCTGCTACTACTGGAGCTTCTTCTGGAGTTACTAGATCTTCGTCCTTCATAGTCATCACTCTTCGCATCTGGCGCTTAATTTCCTTTGCTGCCTTTTCGCGAACGAAGTAAAGCTTTGATCGGCGAACCTTTGCACGGCGAGTAATCTCAATCTTATCTATCATTGGAGAATATAGAGGGTAGATTTTCTCTACGCCTACTCCATCCATAACTTTTCTGACTGTGAAAGAAGCGCTAGCTCCTTTGCCATGCTTTCTAGCTAAAACTAAGCCTTCGAAAGCCTGTAAGCGAGTTTTATCCTTTTCCTGGATTTTCTGCCATACGCGAACTGTATCGCCAGCCTTAAATTCAAGCTTATTCCTTTCCTCCACGTTTATCGGAGATATTATTACTGTCTTCATGATGAATGGTAATCTAACACGCCCGTTACTTTTTCGCAAGCATTTTAGCCTTTTTTAGCCATATCTTCATGGCCAAATAATTTTAAAGCATTTTGGAAGTCCTCCGGTAATGGTGCCGTAATCTCCATCTTTTTGCCTTTTAAATCAGTAAAGGCAATCTTCTCTGAATGTAGGGCTAGACGCTTAAAACCGAGTGCTTCTGGATGATTTGGTGCATATAGCGTGTCCCCTACCAGCGGATAGTTAATGGCCTTAAAATGAACTCTGATTTGATGTGTTCGGCCGGTGCGAGGCATTGCTTCCACATATGAAAAGCGTTCGCCCATCTTTGTGCCAGATATACTTCTCTCCAAAACCTTATAATCCGTAATAGCTTCTCGGGTTTCTCCTCTAATTCCCCTTTGCGCTGACCATCTTCTAAAATCACTTCTGCTTCTGCCAATAGGCCGGTTTATAACATCCTCATCTTCATTAATAGAACCGTGTACAAAAAGTTTATAAGTCTTTTTTATAGTATGATCCTGAAACTGTTTTTTCAAAAATTCATGGGCTTTCTGAGTTTTGGCTATTAAAAGAGCGCCTGAGGTTTCTCTATCTAGGCGGTGTACGATTCCCGGGCGGTCTATCTCATCACCCTTCACAGTTCTCGAAGGCTCACCCACCCCCTTTATCTTCGGATAGTTCTTAGCTATCCAGTCAGTCAAAAAAGGCCCCTTTGATTTACCATCAGGGTGCACCATAAGGCCAGCCGGTTTATTAACGACTAGTAAGTCCTTATCCTCATAAAGTATGGGTATTTCCATCTGGCTATTCTACACGGGTTGAAAAAAGAGGCAATATACTGTATCTTGTACAAGTGTCTCTCATGGAGGCAAAGTGGGCGATTAGCTCAGTTGGTAGAGCAGCGCTTTTACACAGCGAAGGTCAGGGGTTCGAATCCCTTATCGCCCACCCACGGAATAAGAAAAAAGAGAAGCCTATGCTTCTCTTTTTTCTTATTCCGCGGGGCGATAAGGGATTCGAAAGCCGGAGCCAGTTTTTTCACCAGAAAAAACTGGCGAGGTGGGGTCGCGGAAATTTCCTCGCGACGGCGAGGAAATTATCCGTGACCAAATCCTTATGACAAATTATTCAACAAAGGCAAAATAATTTCCTCTAACTTTTCCATAGTTACCGGCTGATTCTGATTCCCGAGTTCTTTTACATAATCAGCATAAACAGGTATCGCAGTCGGATATTTTCCGAAAATCGTAATTAATTTTGCTAAATTTGCATCAGAAAGCGTTTCTATATATGCCTCCAAAACCTTTTTTTGCTCCTCTTTTATTTTACTATTAGATATGATAGTAAGAACCTTAAACTTAATTGTTGTGTCCATATTATTAAATATTATTTTTATTTCTCTGGTGTAAACTGACCTCCACGCACCTCTACGGTGACCTTATACTCTTTCTTTCCCGCACCGCCATCTACTTCCTCACCTTTCACTATTTTATACCCTTGAATAAAATGTTTCCCGCCTCTTTTGACAATTTCATTAAATGCAGTCTTCGTCGATGCTGAGTGGTCCGTATCTTTTGTTTCAGTATTTAGTTCCTTATCAGTTTCGACCTCTTCTCCTAAAAACATCACTGAATGCTCTAGTGCATTCTGTAAGGCTTCGACACGTGTGGAGCCTATACCATCTATCTCTACTTTTCCCCCTTCGATTACAGTTCCTTTTTCTATTTCTACAGGTGTAATAGAAAAAGCAGATGCCGTGCCATCCATCATATTAGCGATGCTCTCACCACCCTCCGCTCCATCTTTAGAAATCATACCGCTCATACATTCTGAACTAATCGAAACGTTTTCTGCTGATTCTGGTAAAACTCCATCTTTCTTTTCACTGAACGTGGCCCCCTTATTAACTTCGATGCAATTCCAAACTTCTTTATATGTCGAATTCGTCGGAATATTTGAGCCCACCATAAACATTTCACTTTCTATTTTTTTCACTACATCTTTAAAATCTTTATCATTAATCTTTTCTAGCGCGGCTTCAGCGGTGCCCACTTCTGCCTTAGTTAACTCTGGAGCTGACATCACAGAAGCTGCTGTGGCAAAAGCTAGAATCAAAGTTTTAAGCTTCGGAAACTTATTTAATAATCCATCAACTACTCCTTTTTCACGACTTTCAGCTGGTGGAAACGATTCAAAATTTGACATTTTATTTCTTAGATTATTATTAATAAATATTGTTCTATAACCCATACTTACTCCCTCCCCTCCCCAAAACAGTCTCTTTCAAAAGATTCGTAATCTTATTTGCATCCTCTATAGAAAGCCCCTGAATGAGCACACCATTAAAGACAGGGGTATTACCTCTTCGCCCTCCCATAATCATCGCCTGTGCCGCATTCTCTATTTTAACCTTTCCTAATCCGAAAAATCTCTCTATCACTCCCTGCACCACCGTCACATCCTGAATTGATGAATACGGCATATGCTTTTCAGAAAGGCTAATCACACCCTGCTTAAAATAAATATTTTCCGGTGTAAATTCGAAAGTGTAATTTTTCTTCCAAAGAAAAAGTGAAATTAAACTTCCAATAGAAAAAACTGCGCTTGCTATAAGCCAAATAATTATAGCAAGATTATAATCAATATCAAGATTACGAGATCTACCGACTATTGCGAAAGCAAAAAATGCAGTATAAACAAATGAGCCAAGAATTCTCGTAAAAGCCGAAATTCCTATCCACTTTCCTAAAAGCGGATATTTTTTACTAGATATTTCCTCTGATAAGTTTATTTTCGAAACTTTCTCCACTGGACGGACAGCTTCTTTTTGCTCTGAATTTAAAGGCATTTCCTCGCCCATCTTTGCCCCTGTACCAGAAATCTTACCTAAGAAAAACTTTTTTAAGCCTTCCGCCGCCCTTTCATCCACGCCGTCTATATGTGCTTCTATTCCGGAAGCTACTGTGGCACTAGCTATATGAACATCGTAAAGTCCCATTATTCTGTCTAGAATATCCTGATCTACATAGACGTCCTGAATCTTTTGCCATTGGACGTGAATTTCTGCGGGGGCAAATACACCTTTTTTAATAGTAATAAAATGTTCTTCGCCATCATAATAATATCTTTTAATGTAAGTTTTTATGTACCAGGAATATAGGAAAGTGGAGACTAGAAGTAATGCCACAGCCGCGATTAATATTACCCATAAAACTATTTTTGCATCAGAATTATGAGCATCACTCGTTATTAAAATCGCCACTATGTCTACAATAATACCGACGCCTAGCAAAGCATAAAGAGCTCCTAAACTAGAGATCATCTTTTTCAAATACTTCTTCGGACTTAGCGGATACTGACTTTGCAATGCGCTTTGGGGGGTCATATTTTATTAATTATTATTAATTACGTATTTATTATACTATATTTTCGCCTCTCCTTTCTTATCTTTATACTTAGCAATAATCCTTCCGGTGACTAGATTAAATGACTTATCTATATCCACCTCAAGCTGATTCGCCAGTCTACATAAGGCAAAGAAAAGATCGCCGATTCCGTCCTCGAAAATATCTCTATTTGCCTTAATATATTCTTTCATTTCTTTCGAGCCTTTATATCTAAGGTGTTTTGACATCTCTATGAGCTCTTCGTGAAGGTGGTCAAATTTATCAATGTTTGGATCATCGGACCAATTATTATTTATGGCGAATTTTTTCACAAATTTTTGGGCGGATTTTATGGAGGTGGAGGATTTCATAAATTTATAAGCTATGCTTTATAAAGAAAGCATAGCTTATAAAGAGAATTTTGTGTAGCAGGAATCGGTTGAATTTTTTTAGTCATTACTTGACTTTCCCGCTGTACTCTAGTAAAGTGACCCCATGAACTGGAATACCCCAGAAAAACAGAGGTTTATTAAGGCGATTCTTTCTCTTAAAACAGAGGGAGAGACTCGTCATTTTCTGCGTGATTTAATGACCGAAAGTGAAATTAATGACTTTGCAAAACGCCTCACTACAGCCATAATGCTTTCCGAGCAAATGCCATACACCGACATAGAAAAACAAACAGGCTTTAGTTCCAGGACCATTGCGCGGGTTTCTAAGTGGCTAAATAACGGCGAAAGTGGTTATAAGGATGTTATTGGTAAAATCCATCACCATCCCCTCTCTCAAATTAGGAAAGGGTTGTCTTTATAATGTCTCATATCTTATTAAGCTAACCCCTTCCTAGTTTGGAAGGGGTTTTCGTTGATGTACCCTAAACCATCGACACGTTCCTTAAAAAAGAGAAAACAGATGAATAAGCAAAGTATCATTAATCACTTCACGAAGGGTCTCTCAAGAGATTTTCGTGGCTGGGTAGGCACAGAAGTGGAAACACACTTCGTAGATTCGGACGGACACCCCATCACCCTCGAATGCTCTCAGAGAATATTTAGAGGTATAAAAAAATACAAATGGCAAATATCTGCCCAAAAGAAAGACCTAATCACCGAGCTCAAAAGAGATGAAGAAAAGATTCTCTATGACCTCGGCCGGCAGTGCATTGAATTTGCCAGTAGGCCGGCACCTACGGATTTGCTGTATAAAGAGATCCTCAGTTCACTTCACGAGCTCTATGATTCGGCAGAGAGGTGTGGTGCATACCCGCTCTTCGAGCCGATTATCAAAACAGACGATGATTTACTCGTCATTCCTGATGAAAGGGACGCTTCGTGGGTAAAACTAGACGGGAGAAAAGCACTAAATCTCTGTGCGCGAACGGCCTCAGTACAGTTCACGGTAGAAACTAAAGGACCGAGGCATGCCATAAAAATGCTGAATCACCTCGCGAATAATAGAGCGAGGATGCTCGAATATAATCCTTATCCGCAGGAAGAGATATGGAAAAAATATATCAAGACCTCAAAAGCTGGTTACCGGGAGGACCGTTACGGAGTAGTTCGACCTTCTTCCATTAAGGATTATGTCGAAATGCTCTCAGCACATAAAGTCGTAGTAAATGGAGTGCTTATTCCCTTCAAGGAAGGTGTTCAGGACATAGATATCTTCCTAAGGTCTGTGTGGTGGAATTTTAGGCTAAGGCGATACAGTAACCGTCTTTGCATAGAAATTCGCACACTGGCGAGGAGGTGCGATGTGACAATCCATGAGAATCTAAGCGAACTAGCTACCTTTGAAGTAGGACAGTAGAATTAATGTATTAACAAAATAATTAATTTAATTGTCATATGAAATATCATCATTTGTCTTTTGGAGAGAGGTTTTGTATTGAGAAAATGTATAGCGCAGGATCTGCAAT
>JAPLZH010000035.1 GCA_026395105.1 Candidatus Tayloriibacteriota bacterium | reverse complement strand
AAGAGGTGCAGAAACTACCTCCATACTAGCCTCTGTACTCCTATCTCTTAAGTGGAATAATCCCAGGAACTGGTTCCAAAAGTTCATGTCTATTTAAGGTTGATAAATATGGAGATTGGGGAGGGTGTGGGTACTTACTGTAAAAAACCTTGACATTATGTTCATTATCTGATAGCATCACTTTGCATTTATTATTGGACAAATTAATCATTTTATGACAAAGAATATATTTATTAAAATAAGTACAGTGGCTTTATTTATAGCTATTTTACTTATATCAAACACAGCTAAGGCTGATTCAGATCTTCCACCTATAATACAGGGAGACTCTTCATCAGAATCAGCAAAAGATTCACCTAGTACGGTTAATTCCGATTCTGGCTCTAATAATACAAAAGACACAGCTAGCACTATTCAGTCAGATTCATCTTCTGAAGGGAATTCATTTGACCTTTCTTTGATATTATCTGATCCAGCTTCTGAAATTAATCAGAATGTACCAGCACTTATTATAAGTGATAATGGTGGAAATCAGGATTCTACATCTACCGCTACGACAACTGATACTACTCCTACGGTTCCTATAAATACAGTAACTTCTAGTAATCACTCTTCAAGTGGTGGGGGAAGCAGCTCTAGGTATTTTACTAATACGAATACGACACCTACTTCGACAGTCCCTGTAATTAACGCTTGCCCGCTTATAACCACATACATGAGTGAGAATGCAAATAATAATTTTGCTGATGTAGTTAAACTTCAGTTATTCTTAAAGAACACTGAAGGACTAAGTGTGGATGTTAATGGAATATATGATACAAAAACTGTTAAAGCCGTCTCAGCTTTCCAGTCAAAGTATTTAGAGGATATTATGGGACCTTGGGGTTCTAAAGTTCCATCAGGCAATGTATACATAACTACAGAAAAGAAGATTAATGAAATCGTCTGTAAGACTTCTATAGCTCTCGCTAAGGGAGACTTAGGAATAATCTCTGCTTATAAATCAAACACTGATAAGCCTGTTAAGACAACGACATTAATCATTACTCCAAATACAAAAAGCACTTCGACTATAATAAAGACAGGAGAGATCGGAAAGAATAAGTCTACGAGCACTGTTGATCAGTCGGCGAATGCATCAAAGACTCCAGCAGGAAGCAGAATAGGAAATTTCTTTAGAAGTATATATCACGTTTTCTTCTAAATAAAAGAAAATTAGATTAGAGAGAAAGCCCGCCGCGGGCACGGATTTCGCCCGCGGCGGGCTTTTTTGCACCCATTTTGTCCGCTGTGGCGTTTCTTTCATTCTCTCTCGCGAATTTAAGTGCTCCAGCTACAGCTATCATGAGGGCATTATCACCCGTAGAACCCTTTGCCGGAAGGTGTAGGGTGATATTTTGCTCTTTTGCGAATTTAGTAAATGAATCGCGAATGAAAGTATTAGCTATGACTCCGCCGCCGATTAGTAAATCTTTCACACCTAAATCGTTAATAGCTTTTTCTACTTTTTTAATTAAAACTTCAGTGACGGCGTTTTGGAATTCCCAGGAAATCTCTTTTCGAGCATCCTCCATAATCTCAGGATTTTCTCCGATTCCATGAATCTTTTTGACGGTATATAAGACAGCAGTTTTTATTCCGGAAAAAGAAAAATCTAAATCGACTGATGAAAGCATCGGGCGAGGGAGCGGATATTTTGCCTTTTCAAAGCCCTTTTCTTTTTGCCTTAATTCTGCATATTTAGAAACTTCAGGGCCTCCTGGGTAGGGCATGCCGAGAAGGCGGGCCACTTTATCAAAGGCTTCGCCGACTGCATCGTCTCTAGTGCCTCCTATAGTGGAGTATTGGCCGATTTCGTGGATATGAACTATTTCGGTGTGGCCTCCGCTTATGAGAAGGGCGAGGGCGGGGAATGATATTTTTTCTACTTTTCCGTCGTGGAAAATGGAGGAGACTATATGACCCTCCATATGATTTGTTGGGACTACAGGAATCTCCCAGATTTCCGAAAGGGCTAAGGCAAAGTTAATGCCGACCCAGAGGGCGGGTTCGAGTCCTGGACCTTCGGTTACGGCTATTACGTCTATGTCTGGTTTTTTAAACTTTTTGCTTTCTTTTCCGCCAAATAGCGGAGAGTTTAATAGTCGCTCCAAAAGTTCTGGTTCTCTTTCGCCTAGTATACGTTTTAGAGCTTCTTTTTTTATGTCTGTTAATTCTATAAGTTCGGAGCCTTTTGTTTCCGGCGCGTCTTTGCCTTCCAAAGTTTTTTCTAAAAGGGGAATGAGGTTTTTAGCATGTTCGCGTTTTGCCATCATAGGAAAAACGCCACCGAACTCTCTGTGGAGGGCGATTTGAGATAGGACATTGTCGGCGAGGACTTTAAAAGCAAAGCCTGTGTTTTCTTGGACGGCTTTGCCGTCATTATCATCCTCCGATTCTATTAATGAAATCGCTGTTTCATCACAGCTGGTTTCTATGCCAAGTATTCGCATGGGTGTATTAAAGCAGAAAATGGGGGGGATGGGAAGGAGAGGATTCGGTCACGGATAATTTTCTGCTGAAAATTTCCGTGACCACGGCTCGGCGCCGTCGCGCCTGCGCCCTTCAAATCCTCTACCGCCCAGAAAAATATAGCAAAAAAGAGGCGTCGGCCTCTTTTTTGCTATATTTTTCAGTGGGCGGTAGAGGATTTGAACCTCTGACCCTCTCAACGTCAATGAGATGCTCTACCAACTGAGCTAACCGCCCGAACACAGATTTAAAAGGTACGAAAAACACTTTGCCTAATATATCAGAAAACCTTAATTAAGGAAAGACAAAATGATGACTGAGGTAATACAGATGAATAAGCCGAGGTATTGATGCTGTACCAGCTTCTCTTTGTTAAATATGAGGCCTAGAACTGCGGCGAGTGCTATGTAACTTTCCGTAATTCCTATCGCTAAACCTATCGGTATAAAAAGAGTAGAAGTAGAATACGCTATCCACGCCACTTTATCTGAAACACTAACGCCGAAGATGAGTTTTTTAGAGTTTTTCCAGTCATTTCGCACTTTATGCCACTCAGATCTGATGGTTATAAAAAATGTACAAGCGAGCAAAAGAAAAACATCAGTAAACCAGTTAAGGAAGAGGGGATTCACTGCCCTAGCTCCTATTCCGAAAAGGAAATTCACGAATCCCATACCGAGCATTGTTATTAATGCATATAAAACTCCTTTTTCCCAGCGAATATGCAAAAGATTTTTAAGTGATTTATTTGAAATTAAAAAGACGCCTATAAGAAGAGTAATTATGAGAATTATTTGAACAGGACTTAGATATTCATTAATTATTAATGCAGATAAGAGAATGACTATCGGGACTTCCATGGCGAAAATCGGCTCCACTACTGATATTTTGCCGATTCTTAATGCTTCGAAATCAAACCAAGTAGAGATTAAAAGTATTACGCTGATTATTATAAGTAACCACCAGTATCCTCCATTTTACAAAAAAATAATAATATCTTTCCAGACGAACGGTGTTAAAACGACTACAGAAATTAAGGCAATGAAAAACAGAGCGATCCAGTCCCCGAATTTACGCGAGCTTTTTTGAATAAGAAAATCCCCGATTCCCCAGGCAAAAACAGTGATTAAGGCTAAGGCGATTCCCATAAACCTTTAATTCTTATCCATGCAGTCCTTTTTGAACCATGGATTTTTATTTGAGACCATAGCGCAAACCGTAGCTGCGTCTGGTGATCCATTTACATTAAGTCCAGCGTTTGCTTTGACTATAGATGAAAAACAGTAGTCGGCTTCGATTCTCTTAAATCTTTTGCAAAAATCTATCTTCTGAGTTACAGGAGTGGCATATGGAGAAACTATGGTCTGGATATGGAACTGTGGCCTAGGGTCAACTATATCGCCAACACACATCCACCTCGTCCTGGCAGTATTTCCTTTATTCATACAGGAGCTAATGTCCTGACTTATTTTTATAGGGGCTACACAGTAACCTTTATTTGCGGCTGTAGGAGATGTCGTGGTACCTGAGAATCCAGTGCTGTCAGCACAGAAACCTATTTCCGGATTCGATTTAAGCGGAGCCGAAAAGGCAAGTTCACTTTCCGATGCATAGCAGTATGCAGAGCCTGCGGTCTGTGTTACAGAATCTACTAACTTTTTTAGTCCATATACTCCTGTATCTGAACAGATACCGTTATTTAATGATAATGTCCCAGAAGCATACGAAGCATGAATATCGTAGTATTCCGATGAAAATACAACTGAAGAAAAGATACCCCCACGAATTAGCGCGTCTGCACTTTTAATATCCTCTAAAGCTCTTTCTGATGCATTTAATTTATTATATCGATGATCGCACTGCTGTTCTGCAAATGACTGTTCATCATTACCAAAACCCGTCGGTAAAGTATTTTGTTGAAACTTTACATGCGTATACTTTTTAAGTGTCGTGATTATAAAATCACTGAAGCTTTGATATGAAATAAGGTCAGTTATAGGTACCGACACAGAAATGCTTGAGGTTGTCTGAGGCTCAAGCCCTTTTTTATATTCATCTAATGCCCCAGGGGCTTTTAATTTTCCACCATTACGTTCGAGGGCCTTATCTAAATAATCCTGTTCCGTAGAAACTTTTAGCTTTGCTCTAGGATAAGCTTTTTGCAAATCTGTTTCAAAGCTCCTTACTTCATTAATATCAGAACCGTGTGCAAAGACTATTTCAAAATTTTTCGGTATATTTTTTGCATAATTCATACACGTGCTAAAGTCTGTAATATCTTTAGGATCAGTGATGGAGATAGTATTAGATGAGCTGAGTATATTATGACCTTTATTTGAATATAGATAGACTCCGCAGACTATTACTATGAGTGCGATTACTACCGACAGTAAAATAGTATTAAAACCTTTTTGATTATTTTTCATATGTTTTTTATTAAATCTATCTAATTCACCACGAACTTTATGTTCCATGGCTACACGAGATACACCGCCAGAGTTACCGAGGATTGCTTTATCATTTAGAACAAGAAAGGCATCTAACTTTTTTATCCAGTCTTTCATGTACATGGCGCGTTTTTCAACGCTTTGTAATTCGGCAAATGATAGAAACTGTTCGACTAATAAATTAAGTCTTTTTAATTCGAGTTCTTCCAGATAATTTTTTGCTATCTCAGCTTGACTGCGTGTAATAACTTCTCCTTTCCAGCTAGTAAGTCCCATATTTGTTTTTTCACTATCAATGCGCTTAGTAATGATTTCAGTTGCAGTCAGACCTGTGATCGCATAATGAAATTTATTTTGTACTGTTGCGAAGAACTGCTTAGCGTAATCTAGTCTAGGATTATAATCTGCGCTGGTAGCGAAAACATCCCTTACTTTCTGGTAGAAATTTGTCTCAGATGTTCTAATCTTTCTAATTCGTTCTTCGAATTCCTCAAAATAGCCCCTAGTCACTTTTCCTTCAGATAATCTATCATCATCCATCACAAATCCTTTTATGATGTATTCTTTTAGTTTTTGAGTAGCCCATATTCGGAATTGTGTACCACGAAATGAGCTTACACGGTAACCTACTGAAATGATGACATCTAAATTATAGAAATTTGTGGGTTTGGTGGTTTTAGTAGAAAATTCGGAATTTCCGAATTTTCTCATCGTTTGTTCTAAAATAAGCTCATTTTCACTATAAATATTTTGAATATGTTCGTTTATGGTGGACTTTGATTTATCAAAAAGTTCAGCCATCTGGTCTTGGGTAAGCCAGACTGTATCATTTTCAAGTCGGACATCAATTCTGGTTTGCCCGTCTTCGGTGTTGTATATGACAATCTTATTATTTTTCTCTTCCATAACAATGATTGTATTTTATCATCTATTATGTAAATTCATAATTCAAATACAAAATTTGTAAATTTTGGCGTAGAAGGGGATTCGGTCACGGATAATTTTCTGCTGAAAATTTCCGCGACCCTTACAGGGTCTGTACACCTTTTGAGATATTTTGTTTCGCTAGCTCACAAAATATCTCAAAAGGTCTTGCGCTCGGGTCCCACCCCGAGCTCACCCAGCTCGGCGCCGTCGCGTCTGCGCCTTTCAAATCTCCTCTCCCTCCTAGTTTTTCACTTCGCTCAAAATTTGGCGGTGTATGTGAGTTAAGTACCCCACGAGTGAGGTACCACAAGGGTATCCTAGCACATTTCGTAAATGATAAATGAGGCATGAAGGTCGGGGTCTTGGTTTTACAAATGGCACAACTTGGCACACAAAAAGGCACTGTTC
>JAPLZH010000019.1 GCA_026395105.1 Candidatus Tayloriibacteriota bacterium | reverse complement strand
GCTCACGAGGATGGTACGAGAGGCTTTAATGATTAGAAGGCAGATTATCGACCTTTTATCATTAACCATAAAGACTATCAAAAAACTCAAGCCTCCAGATTCTCCACAGTTATCGTTTTGGAATTAAGCGGACAGTAGTGATATCTACTATGAAGGTGGTGAATGGTCATATTTGATAAATATCTGGTATAATATTATCCAGTATGAAGAAAAATGAAAATATGAAAGTGACATTCTATGGCGGTGTCGGCTCTGTTACTGGAGCTAATTTTCTATTAGAGATTCCCGGACCCATAGACACGAAAATACTAGTCGACTGCGGTCTTATGCAGGGAGAGAGGGAAGCTTTTACTCTTAATAGAAAACCCTTTGCATATAATCCGGCGAATATAGATTTTCTATTCATAACCCACGCTCATCTGGATCATGTGGGCAGAATTCCTAAACTCGTGAGAGATGGATTTAAGGGTGTGATTTACTCCACTCCGGAGACTAAAGAATTAGCGAAGTTAATACTAGATGACGCCTGCGGAATAATGACTAGGGAATCGAAAGATCAGGGTGTTTTGCCTATTTATGAAGAAAAGGATGTGGCTACTGCCATGAGTCTCTGGAAAGATATTTCATATCATACGAAAAGACAGTTTAATGGTGGATGGAGCGTCGTATTTCGTGATGCGGGACATATTCTAGGTTCTTCAATGATAGAGTTTTCCTGGCATGATACTAAGGTGGTTTTCACAGGAGATTTAGGAAATTCACCAGCCACACTTCTTCGAGATACAGAAAATATTCCTGGGGCAAATTATTTGATTATGGAAAGTGTTTACGGAGATAGGAATCATGAATCACATGATGAGAGAAGGGAAAAGTTAAAAGACGCTATAATAAGTACTATTCATAAGGGTGGAACACTTCTTATTCCCGCTTTTTCTTTGGAAAGAACTCAGGTTATTCTTTCTGAAATGGATGATTTCTTTAGAACGAGTCAAATACCGATAGTTCCGGTATTCGTGGATTCACCTTTGGCCATAAAAGTAACTGAGGTTTATAAAAAATACGAAACTGATTTTAATGAAAGCAGTCAGGAACGCTTAAAACACGGCGACGCTATATTTAGTTTCCCGAAATTAAGATTTATGGATAAGATGAGTGATTCGAAAATGATAGAGAGGACGCCGTCACCGAAAATAATAATAGCTGGTTCGGGAATGTCTATGGGCGGAAGGGTACTTCGTCATGAATCTGAATTATTACCGAATCCGAAAAATACCATTCTCCTTATAGGTTATCAGGCTGTCGGAACTTTAGGACGTGCCTTAGAGGATGGAGCCAGAAAGGTTACTGTAGAAAGGAATGAAGTAAATGTACATGCCGAAGTACGTGCTATTACCGGGTATTCATCTCATAAAGATTCAGACCACCTTTTGGAATTCGTAGAAGGAGCAAAGGATAGTCTTAAACAGGTATTCGTGGTCATGGGTGAGTTAAAAGCATCACTATTTCTAGTGCAAAGAATAAAAGATAATATAGATGTCGGGGCCATAAGCCCCGAACATGGACAAACCTATATACTCGAATAAAAAGTTATCCACAATATAGGTAGTATACTTAATATATTTATGCTAATATATCAAGTATGTATACAAGGATTATACAAAAATCTATAGAAAAATGGCTTTTTAAGTCAAAAATCGTAATTGTGTACGGTCCCCGCCAAGCAGGGAAAACGACCCTCGCGAAGGCTATTTTAGAAAAATTTGGCGATGATGGACTCTATTTAAATTGCGAAGTTGATTCTGTAAGAAGGGAACTGTCTAAAATAGAGCCAGTTCAGTTAAAATCCTTTTTTGGTCAAAAGAAGATTATTGTTTTAGATGAAGCCCAAGTCATTCCAAATATTGGTTTGGTTTTAAAAACTTTTATAGACGAATATAAAGAGATTCAAATCATTGCGACTGGGTCGTCTAGTTTTGACCTCGCGAATAATGTGAAAGAGCCACTTACTGGACGCTCCATTGAATTTACTCTTTTGCCTTTCTCTGTAGGAGAGATTATTGTGCATGATAAAATGCCATCTTTTAAATCATACGAAGAAACATTTTTTCGTTTCGGTTCATATCCGAATGTTTATAATAATAAAGATAGTCAGGAAATTATGCAAAGAGAAATTGAGAATATCCAATCAAACTATCTCTATAAAGATATTTTAACATTAGGGGGTATTCGTAAGCCAAAAATTTTAGAGGACATGCTTCAATTATTAGCCTTTCAAATAGGTAATGAGGTTTCCTTAAATGAACTAGCAGTGAAGCTTGGCACTTCCGTCGTTACTGTCGATAGGTACATTGACCTACTGGAGAAGACTTTTGTAATCTATAGACTTAGAGCTCTTTCTAGAAATCAGCGTAATGAAATTCGCGGAAACTTTAAAGTCTATTTTATAGATATCGGAATTAGAAATGCTATTATTCATAATTTTAATTCTCTTTCACTTCGTGACGATATCGGCAGGATTTTTGAAAATATATTTATTATCGAAAGATTAAAAAAGGCTATGTATGCCGAAGAATTTAAAAATTACTTTTTCTGGAGGACTTATGATCAAAGAGAAATTGATTTTATAGAAGAAGATAAAGGTGTATTTTCAGCTTTTGAATGTAAGTATTCAGAAGGTAATATTAAAAATATCACAAAGGATACTTTTTTAAAATCATATCCAAAAAGTGATTTGGCGGTCGTTTCTAAGAATAACTATCTGGATTTTCTAATTTAGAATCGAAGCAAAGTTATCAAAGCTTTATTTTGCCTGCGCTACTATTCTAGCGAATGTTTCAGGATTTGAAGAGGCTAGGGAGGAGAGAACTTTTCTGTCTACTGTAATGCCTTTTTTCTTTAAAGCACCCATGAATTTACTGTATGAAAGTCCGACTGGGCGAAGTGCTGCATTAATGCGAGCATTCCAAAGCTTTCTGAAATCACCTTTTTTGTCTTTTCTGTGTGCGAAAGCATACTTACCAGCATGAGCGATAGCTTCATATGCGGCAATCTCTTTCTTTGAGCGGGCAAAACGGTATCCCTTTACCTGTCTTAAAATATTTCTTCTAGTCTTTAGAGCATTTACTCCTTTCTTTACGCGTGTCATATTAGTGTATTATTTATTCTTTAAATTAACTAAAAATCTGCTAGCTGCCTTATGAGACATGGTGATACTCTTAGAGCTTCTCTTATTAGTAGAAGTCTTTGAATTATCTCTTAGGTTAAAGTGGTTCTGACCAGGTCTTCTAGACTTAATCTTACCGTTTTTTGTAACCTTTAATCTCTTTGCGTATGACTTATTTGTTTTCATATATAAATTATTCTTTTTCTTTGTTTTCTATGCTTTTTCGATAATCGCGGTTAAACCTTTTGGACTTTTCTTCGGCTCATCAGAGACTTTAAATTCTACTGTAATAAGCTTAAAGATCCTTTCCATCCTTTCTTTAAGGAATTTTATATCCATGTATTTGGAACGCCCTGTAAGAAATAGGTCTACCTTCACTCTATTACCCTCTGCGAGCCATTCTGAGGCCTTTTTAGCTTTGAGTTCTAGGTCATGGTCGCCCGTGCCGATTTTAACCTGTACATTCTTTAATTCAACGGTCTTCGTTCGTGCATTTGCTACCTTCTGTTTCTTCTTCTCAGTATACTGGAATTTACCATAATCCATGATTTTTGCAACTGGTGGCACGGCTGAAGGGGATATTTCTATCAAATCCAGCCCAGCTTCCTCTGCTTTTTTCATGGCCTCTGCAAAGCTAATAACACCGATGTTTTCTCCTAGGGGACCAATGACGCGCAATTCTGGCGCCTTTATCTGATGATTATATCTGGTTCTTTGTGTATTACTCAATGTTTTGAGGTTTATGATTAGGAGCTATATTTATAGCATATTTCCAATTCGTTTGCAAATAAATTTGGGCTATATAAATGCTCTGATAAAACGCACGAAAAACTCTAGGAATTTCTGGAAAAAAGGCCTTATTATCCACTCTTTTAGGGTGATTTCCTTTGCATTGGTGAAATCCGTGTCTAGGGTCGTTCTTAATTCATTTACAAAATGTTCGTCTGTGGAAACGATATTTCCCTCGAAATTATATCTGAGGCTTACGTTATCTAAATTCATACTTCCGAGAGTGGCCCATAAGCCGTCAACCACTATAGTTTTTCCATGATAGAAACCCTTATCGTAAAGATATATTCTTACTCCGGCTTTAAGTAAATCGTGGAAATATGTTCTGGCACTCACGTCCACCATGAAAAAGTCAGAATTTTTAGGCAAAAGTATTTTTACATTCACTCCGCGCCTGCGGGCTAGTAGGAGAACTCGCAGAATTCTTCTGTCAGGGGCAAAGTAGGGGACGGCTATGGAGATTTCTTTTTCGGCATGACGCATCATCTCTACTAATCTGTAGTAAAGATCACGTTTTTTTAGGCGGGGAATATTTGATACAAAGTTAAAACCATCTAGACCCTTATGTGGCGTGGCTTTTTTTATAGAGTCCGGGGCACGATTTCCTTTTGCCCATTCCCACATCGCATTAAAGGATTCCTGCATTTCTTTAACTACAACTCCGGTGAGACGGACCGAAGTGTCTCTCCAGTCTTTAGTATCTTCCCAGATACAGATTCCGCCTGTGAAAGCCACCTCCTCATCTATGACCATGAGTTTTCTATGATCTCTGAAAAACCACCAGGAATAATGACTTTTCCAAATGACTGGGACGAAGGTGTTGAAAAACTGAACTTCTATTCCATCTTTTTGCAAATTATTTATGAATGTCGAGCCGTAAAAAGGGAAGCTTCCAGCAGTATCGCAAAGGAAACGAACTTTCACACCTTCTTTTGCCTTTTCTCGACAAATGTCTATAAACTGACGGCCGATAGAATCGTCAACGAAAATATATTCCTCTAGCTCAATGCTTTTCTTTGCCGTTTTGCATGCCGAAAGCATATCTGTCCATGTAGGTGGTGGGCTCGTATAAATTTTCCAGGAAGTTTTAGGATGATTAAACATATTTAATACACAGTTCACTGTGCCCTGAGGCAGTAGCTATGATAAGTGACATCATGAGTGTCTTCACAAGAAATGGTAGGCGCAGTACTGACCTTTACATAGGAATTACTAACGAAAGTGTAGTAATTAATTAATTGAGATTTTGTTAAATCAATATCATCAGTCAGTGAATTATCATTCACATTTTCAAGATTTGCCATGAGTATGTAATCTGAGGGTATATAACCTATGGCTCCGGGAACTAGACTGGTATTTACAGGATCATTTACCATGTATATGTAGCTAGCACCAGTTAATGGATCTTTCGGTGGAGTGCTCATAAAAGTGCCGAGAGTGATTCCATTCGAACAGCCGTTTGATACGGTTAAATCTAGTTTGAGTGGGTATTGTTTGCACTTCATATAGTACTGTTCTACAGCGAGTCGGATTTGATTCAAATCAGAGACTCTGGTAGTGTCTCTGCTTTTCATTCTTGCACCGCCGAAAGCTACTAAGGCTATGGCGGTTAGAATGCCTATTATGGATATTGCTACCATTAATTCTACTAGAGTAAAAGCGCGGTTTTTTGAGAATGTCATGACGGCTAGATTATATCATATTTATGAGCTATGCAGGAATTATGATAGACTTTTTGGTAATACATTTAAATTTTATTATTTAATTAAAATATTATGAATCCAGAAGATATGGTGGGGAAAAGTGAAGTAGAGGTTTCAGAAATTATAGATGAAAGTGGTATTGGTAAGATGATTGAGGGAACTAATAGTTTTATCGAATTAAACAAGGTGGTGGATTTTATTTCTAAAACGGATAAAGATTTTGAGGCAAATGCGCAGACTTATAAAGATGCTTTCATTGCCTTAGCGGAATTTGCTAAACAGGGGACTAGTGAACAGTTTGAGGGACAGTTGGCAAAGATTTCTGAGAAATACGGTTTAAGAAAAAAGGCTGGGGAAATAGCTGATCGTATGCTTAATTTTAGCTATTCTGAAGGTGAGACAGGTGCAGGTGATTCAGAAGATTATGAAAGGTATAGCCAGCACGGGGGAGATGAGAGGCCGACGGAAGAAACAAAATAATATATAGGACTTGCAGGTTTATAATAATTAGGTTAACATATGTTAACCTAATAAAGTTATGATTAACGAACAAAAAAAATACATATCTACTTCGGAACTTGCAAGGCTTTTGCATGTTAGTAGAATCGCTGTGTTTAAGAAAATTAAACTCGGAAAAGTTAAGGCTTTTAAAGTAGGCCGTAACTACGTTATTCCTATTGAAGAAGTGATGTCTGCAATAGGTACTTTTATATCATCTGATAAAAAAACAGAGATAGACGAAGTGGTTAAGAAGGCGGTAGAGGAATACGGTGAGACCCTTAGATTATTAGGTAAGGAATAGAATATGGCACGGCCTTCGATAAAAAAGCTAAATATTATCGAAATAGAGTACGTTGCGCATAGATTGGCGCAGGAATTGATGCATTTTGGAGAGCCTATTCCACCATTTGATACTAGGTATCCAGATAAACTGGAGAGTTGTTTAAATTCCCCGTTTCAAACATTTCATAAGAAAAGCCTTTATCAGACTTTTGAAACAAAAGCTGCTATATTGTTTTATCTGATGATTAAAAATCATCCGTTTCAGAATGGGAATAAAAGGATAGCTATTTTAACTTTAATATATTTTCTTGTTCAAAATGGACGTATATTAAAAGTTGATAATATGATTCTATATGAATTTTCAAAAGAAGTGGCTGGAAGTGAAGCAAAAGAAAAAGATTTGGTTGTCAAGGAAATACGAGATTTTATAGTGCGGTATTCTGAAAGGAGTATTAGTTGATCATAAAAAAGGCCTGCAAGCGGACTCGGGGGAGTTTGCTTGCAGGCTTTGAGATTGACTAGGCTTCTGCGAGCCTGAAGTCGGGAGGGAAGGGGTAGATGTCTATCTGGGTCGAGCTGCACCGACTCAGGATTCCGACTTGTGTGATGCAGACGATGGCATCAAAAATGTAGGGGTTTCTGACTGTAAGTACCCACACCCTCCCCAATCTCCATATTTATCAACCTTAAATAGACATGAACTTTTGGAACCAGTTCCTGGGATTATTCCACTTAAGAGATAGGAGTACAGAGGCTAGTATGGAGGTAGTTTCTGCACCTCTTTG
>JAPLZH010000034.1 GCA_026395105.1 Candidatus Tayloriibacteriota bacterium | reverse complement strand
ATCTGTATCTCCTATGTTAACACTGAATAATCCCTGCTTAACCTGTAGAGTGGAGACTCCTGGAGTATTAACTGGCCAGACCTTAGAACCAGATCCTACTGTAGGGTTATCCCATAATGAGAATTTGAAATAGTAATTAGTACCTGTTCCACCTAATGGATTACCCCCTGAATCACTTAAATGACCCTGATATGAGACTATACTGGGTACTCCCGTTTCTGATTTTACTAAAGAGATGTTTAGGGTTAAGAAAGCTATAAATACAAAAGATATGACTAATATATTTCGTAGCGTTTTCTTCATAATCCTTAGTATTTTAACATGGGGGGGGGAAATTTAAAATGGAGGGAGGTGGGGATAGGGGGTGAAAAAGAAGAGAGAGAGAGAGGGGGGTGATGGTGATAATGTGGAAAAGGATAGCGGTAGGAATATTAGCGCCCGATTTCCCTCTAGTCTAGTTCGATACGGGCATCGGCACCTCTATCACCTCTTTTGCTTTATCTATGAAAAGTACGCCGTGAAGGTGGTCTACTTCATGCTGAAAAATCTGAGCGATTAAGCCGGAGGCACCCATTTCAAACTTTTGACCGTGCTCATCGTGGGCACTGATGGTAGCCTTCTTTGACCTTCTTACTTTACCGAAAAGCGGGCGAACAGAGAGACAGCCCTCCTCTAACCAGTCTTTATCTCTGGATAACTTTAATATTTCGGGATTTATAAAAACCATATCGTCCTTCGGTGCATCTGCCCTGCCCTCAAAAACTCTTTTAGAAATTATGAAAATGCGAAGTGGCTCGCCGACCTGTGCGGCCGCGAGCCCTACCCCGTCTGACTGAGTAGCCAAAGCGCTTTTCATCTTTTTAATTAAATTCTGAATATGGCGACTAGAGATTTCCTTAATAGGAACTGGGTGCGCTTCTTCACGGAGAGCCTCATGCCCATTTTGAACAATATCTTTTCCATAATCATGTTTAAGTGTATTCATCATTGTATTAATATAAGAAAGCCTATTCTATAATGAAATCGTAGTAATTATCAATATTTACAGATTTCACACTACTTTCTTTATACTCCTCTAAGAATCTCTTTGTTCTTATATTCCTTTTACTATTCCACTTAAATTCATATCCATGAAGGATGCCGTCATATTCTTCTATATAGTCCACTTCATATCCATCATGTGTTCGCCAGAAAAATTTATTACCATATGTGTCCTTAAGCTGATTCCTTTTTAATCTCTCTATAATGCAAAAGTTTTCCCATAGAGCGCCCACGTCATCCCTCTTCTCTATCGCCTCATATCTGCCGATTAAGCTGTTTCTAATTCCGAGATCATAAAAATATATTTTATTCTTCTTACCGATTTCATTCCTCAAATTTCTACTAAATGGCTTAAGTCTAAAGATAACAAAAGCTTTTTCTAGTATATCGATATATCTACGAACGGTCGCAGGGTCACACTTTAAGTGTTTAGATACTTCATGATATGAAACTTCATTACCGAGCTGAAGTGCTAATAGCTGAAGTAAACTAACTAATAGATCTGATCTTTTTACTTCTTCAAATTCCAAAACATCCTTATAAAGATATTTGCTTGCGATATTTTCAAGAAAAATTCTACCATTTTCCTGTCCTGATTTTACTACTTCTGGATACATACCAAAACGTAAAAAGGTATTTATTTGCCCTTTTAATTCATGAGGTTTATAAACTTGCTGAAGTTCGGAAATAGAAAAAGGATAGAGAGTAAACTCGATAGAGCGACCAGTTAATGGTTCCGAAATCTTATTAGAGAGGTCAAAGCTCGAAGACCCCGTAGCGATAATCTGCATATCCGAGTAAGTATCTATAAGAAGCTTTAGACTTAAGCCTATATTCCTAACACTTTGGGCTTCGTCTAATATGATTAATTTCGAGTCTCCCAGAAATTTCTTAAGTTCCACAGGATCCTGAATTTCTAGAGCCTGTTTGATCTGTATCACTTCACAGTTAAAATAGACGGCGTCTCCCTTATACTTTTCCATAATAGCCTTACAGAGGGTCGTCTTTCCGACCTGTCTAGCACCGTAGACTATAATGATTTTACCCTTAAAAAGCCAGTTTTCTATCTTATTTTCTATATTCCTCTTAATAATATCCATATTTGAGTCTTAATTTTATATATTAAAATCGTGATCACACTCTTAGTTTTACATATATGCAAAAATTTGTCAACTTTGCCCTAACACTTTTCTCTAACACTCTGCGACAGCCTTTAACAGAGACAGCGCTTAATCTAATAAAAACTGCCCAGTTTCACTGGACAGTTTTTACTTTTTTTGTTTATTTTTTATTTCTTTTCCTTCTTCGCTGGCTTTTCTGGCTTATGAGTAGGGAGAGTGATTTCATTCGCTACGTCAGTCTTCTTAAATGGGAAACCTATAAATTCCATATATGCTTCAGTAAGTTTCTTATCTTTTGATGAAGTGACGACAGTGATGCTCATTCCGAAAACATCCTTTAGATCTTCATCTGAAGTTTCAGGGAAAATAGTGTGCTCTTTAATACCGAGAGTGTAGTTACCCATCGCGTCTATAGACTTTCTAGGAATTCCGCGGAAGTCCTTAGTTCTAGGAAGGGCGATATTAATTAATCTGTCTAGGAAATCAAACATTCTTCCTCCACGAAGAGTAATCATATATCCGACAGGCTCTCCTTCACGGACCTTAAATGAAGCGATGGACTTTTTAGAAACGCGAGTAGAAGGTCTTTGGCCTGTGATTTTAGCTAATCTGTCAGCGATCAATTCTACCTTTTTCTTATCCTTAGTAGAGCCGATTCCTGAGCTTACTATCACCTTCTCTACGACAGGAGTCTGCATCGGATTTGTTAATCCGAACTTTTCCTTAAGTGCTACGTATGCTTCTGTCTGCTTTTGTTTTATTGTTTTCATGGTTTTTGTGGAGTGAAGCTAAACTTTTACTTTGCCTTTGGCGCTACGTTCGAAACATTAATAGGCAAAGTCTTTTCAACTATCTGACCTTTGCTATCTTTCTTTTTAGAACGCTGGTGGCGCTTAACGACATTCACTCCTTCAACGATAATTTTATTTAGTTTAGGGAATGCCTTAATAACCTTTCCGGACTTTCCTTTGTCCTTTCCAGTTAAAACTATTACTTCTTGGTCTTTCTTTACGTGCATGATATTTAAATTATATATATTTTCGATTCTAGGCTTAAACGATTTCAGGAGCCTTCGAAGCGATAGTCTGAAAGCCCTTTTCCTGAATTTCGCGAGGGATAGGACCGAATATGCGCCCAGCGATAGGCTCTTTCTTTCCCTTATCTAGTATAACTACTGCATTTTCGTCAAAGCGAATGTATGAACCATCCCTTCGGCGATACGCTTTAACCTGGCGAATAACTACAGCTAGAAGAACGTCTTTCTTCTTAACCTGTTTTCTCGGTTCAGCCTTCTGAACTGATAGAACGACTAGGTCGCCTAATTCAGCGTAACGCTTTTTAGAAGCGCCGAGGACTTTGAAAATGCGGCCTATCTTTGCTCCGCAGTTATCAGATATTCTGACTATTGTACGTGGCTGTATCATATTATTTAAGCAATTTTAAAATGTTTTGTCTTTGATATCGGTGCGCATTCTGCTATGACGACTTTATCTCCGATCTTCTTAGTATTTCCAGCATCATGAACTTTATAACGCTTTCTAAGATTTAGGAATTTCTGATATTTAGAATTCTTAACATAGCGCTCTACGAGTACTACGCAAGTATCCTTCATCTTATCCGAAACCACGACTCCGCTTAGAGTACGTACCTTTTTTACTATATTATTTTTTTCAGTTTCTTTCGTCATTTTATTATTTTGATTTTTGATTCTCTTTATACTCGGCTGATTACCTTTGTCTTAACACTTATCTTCGCTCCGGCTTTCATTAAAGCGTCTAGTGCGACTTCTGGTTCTACTCCGTCTATTTCAAATAGAACGCGTCCAGGCTTCACTTCGCAAACGAAGCCGACGGGGTCTCCCTTTCCCTTTCCCATCTTCACTTCTGCAGGCTTCTGAGTAAAAGGTCTGTCAGGGAAAATACGAACCCAAACTTTTCCTGTCTTTGAAGCATAACGAGAAACTACTTTTCGAGCAGCTTCTATTTCATTTGAAGTTAGTCTTCCGTAAGTGATAGCTTTCAAACCGAAAGAACCGAAAGCCACTGTAGTTCCGCGGGTTTCCACGGACTTAGCCTCTTTCTTAGCATTCTTACGCTTTGTATGCCACTTTCTAAATTTTACTTTCTTTGGGAATAACATGTTAGTAGTTTATCGTTATGGTGATTATGCTGCCTTCTTAGCTGTTGTATTAGCTTCTTTGCTAAATACATCGCCTTTATAAATCCAAACCTTAATACCGAGGTCTCCGTAGGTCATATGTGCGCGCTCACGTGCAAAGTCAATGTCCGCTCTGAATGTCTGAAGAGGAATTCTTCCCTTCTTCAAGTCTTCTGAACGAGCAATGTCTGTACCACCGAGACGTCCGGAAATCTTTATCTTTACTCCCTGAACATCACGATTAGCCATAACCTTTTCGATCATCTGCTTCATAACACGGCGGAATGGTAGGCGCTTTTCTAATCCTTCTGCGATCATCATACCGACGACAGTAGCATTCGATTCAGGATTTTTAACTTCCTCTATGTCGAGCTTTAGATCCTGTCCTGGAATTCTTAGTTTTTTGCCATCTAGGAGTTTAACGATTTTCTCACGGAGCTTTATAACACCTTCGCCGTTTCTTCCGATAATCATTCCTGGGCGAGCTGTTTTAATGACGATTCTTAGAATCTTAGGAGTTCTTTCGATTTCTATACCAGCTAGAAGATATGGGCGAAGCTCTACTGCTAAATATTCACGAAGAGCTATATCTCCCTTTAGATAATCTCTATACTGTTTATTCAAACCGAACCAGCGGCTTCGCCAGTCGCGAATGATTCCAAGTCTATGTGAATATGGGTGTACTGAGTGTGACATATTATTTATTTTTTGACTTTTTATCTACGTTTTTTTCTGCGACTTCCTTCGGTGCTAAAACGATAGTGATATGGCTAGTGCGCTTATTAATTCGTGAACCAGAGCCACGGGCGCGAGGCATCATTCTCTTAAGAGTAACGCCGACATCCACTCTGAAATCCTTTATGAAAAGTGTATTAACGTCTAGGCTATGATTATTCTTAGCATTAGCTACAGCTGACTTTAGAAGGTCTAATAGCTCTTTAGAAGCGCGCTTAGCAGTATATTCTAAAGTAGAGATAGCTTCTGCTACTCCCTTTCCTTTTACGAGGCTAGCCACTAGGCGAACCTTTCTAGGAGACTGACGATAATTTTTAAGTGATGCTGTAATCATATTATTTATTTCTTAGCTGGAGCTTCTGCTGTAGCGCCCTTTGCTGCCTTAGCTGTTGCTATTTCAGATTCCTTTGCCTTTATTTCTAGCTCCTTCTGCATCTTTCCTCCGTGTCTGACGAATTTACGAGTAGGAGAAAATTCACCGAGGCGGTGTCCCACCATGTCTTCAGTGACTAGGACGTCTAAGTGCTGACGGCCATTGTATACGCCAAAAGTAAATCCGACCATTTCAGGTGAGATCATACTTCTTCTGTACCAAGTCTTAATAACGCCAGTTTCAAGTGGCTTTTTACCTGCGATTTTTGCCAAAAGTCTTTCTTCAACCCATGGCCCTTTCTTTAGTGATCTTGTCATTTTTTAAGCGTATAAATAAACAAGCTCTCCATAGAGCTTCCCTTCGCTTATAAGCAAACGGGGTGTTTTAAAGTGAACGCTTCGTATACTACAGCAAAGCGAGAAAATATGCAAATTTAAAGAGGTATACAAAGTAAATAAAGGCATTTTCCCAGCCACGCATAATCGCCTGCTGGCGATTTGCTCTGCTCGCGCCAGTCGCGCTCCGCAAGGGCTAGGAAAATACCTTTATTTACTTTGTAGAGCTATATATTTTGTGAAGTCTGTAATCATATAAAAAAGCCCCTGATGCAGACGTATCCGCAACAGGGTCTTTTTCCTATTTCACCATCCCCTCTATTTCCCCACCTCCCCCACCTTCTTCCTCGTCACAGGTCCAAACAGTCCAGAAACGGGTTTAATGCCGTATTTAGACTGGAATTTCATAAGAGCTGACTTAGTAGCTAGACCGAAGTAATTAGTCTCTTTGCCTGGAGATCCTGCTCCTGACTTTGCTATGGTGAATCCTTGATTATTAAGGAATATCTGTAGAGTCTTTACATCATTATTAGTCATTCCCTGACTTAAATTCCTTGTTACATATTTAATGTTTGGGGTTGATGATGGATTTGTTTGTATTGGTAATTTTGATGCTGGTATGGATATATTGTATTGATTAGCTATCTTTTGGGCTTGTTCATACTGACCCATGGATATGAGGTTTGATACTCGGGATGAGGCACTGCTACCGCTCGATGAACGGGTGGTTATGGGAGATGGAGCTGGAGTAACTGCATTATTCGTACAGCTTATGGATACATCAGTGATATTTTGTCCTGACACAGATCCAGTACCGTTTGATACGGTACAAGTTTGATCTGTTGGCTGATTTAGTACTGTAACACTGTAGGTGTTACCTGAAGCGATAGATGAAGCAAAGGTGAAGGAACCGTTTGAAGATAGGCTTAGATTATCACCTAGATTATTCTGTAATGTTAGGGTACCTGATAGATTAGATACTGTTCCTCCGATGCTATAGAGAGCATTATCTACAGTTACGGTGATGGTTGAAGTGGAGTAATTCCCTGCATTATCACGGACGACAGCATGGAGCGTATGTGAGGCATTAGTGGTCGTTTTAGAGTCCCAGGTAATGGAATAAGGACTCGTAGCGCTTTCAGTACCGATATTAATCGTATTATCTAATTTAAACTGTATTCCAGCTAATCCAGAACTAGAATCAGAAGCGTTTGCAGTTAGAGTAACAGCTGAACCGGAGACAGTAGAACCGTTTGAAGGAACGTCTAAAGAAACACTAGGACTTATGGTATCTATTAGAATGTTTTTATTAACAGAAAGGTTTACAGCAGGAGCAAAATTCGTCATAGGATTACTGTCAGTGGAGATGATAGTACCAGAGACACTAGATACATTAAGCCTTGATGTATTTTCGTTTGATCCGACTGAATAGGTACAGGATGCAGTGGTGGAATTAGATATTCCTGAGAAAGTACAGGTTCCACCTGTGTTTAGAGTAACAGTGATGCTTCCTGTGGTATTTACTGGTTTGGAGAAGGTTAGATTAATATCTATAGATGCTCCTACTTTGTAATATCCATCTGCTACAGAAGATGTAATATTTGAAATGATAGGAGCGGTGGTATTCCATGGAGGTATAGCTATACCTGTGCCATTTGTGGCTAATAGATTACCTAGTGTATCAGTGATAGTTCCATTTCCTCCTGCTGTATATGTGACAGTCACTCCTGTTCCTCCAGCTGTGGACATATTTGCTACGGTTAATATGACTTTGGTATTGTCTGTGCCAGGAGCAATAGATGAAACAGCATATGTAGTACCTACTCCCGTCTTTGTTACTGTGAATCCTCCGTTATTTGCCTTAGTGATAGTTGTGGCATTTGCTAATTTGGAGAGAGTAACGGTAATTTGTGTATCTGAATCATGGACAGAAGAAGACATAGTAGGAGCTACGTTATCCACATTAACACTGATTGAAGATGTGGAATGATTTCCTGATGTATCTCGAGCTACAGCATAGATAGTATGAGAACCGTATATGGTAATACCTGTGGAGTTCCAGGTGGTTGAATATGTATTAGGAGATGAGGTAGAGGTAATTTCTGAACCTACATTAGTACCATCGACTAAAAACTGTACTCCAGCTATTCCTATGTCATCAGTAGAGGTAGCAGTTAGAGTAACAGATGATCCTGAGACTGTAGAGCCTGCTGTAGGAACTGTGAGGAAAACTGTAGGAGGAGTGGTGTCTGGAGTAACAGCGAAGTTATGAGTAGACCATCCTCCTGTGTATGTGAGTATGAGTTTACCGTCTGATCCTGAGGTACATATGCCTAGTGTACAGGAAGTGCTAGCAATGGAAGTAGAGGTGGCTCCGTCTACTGTTACTTTGTATATGGTATTTGGAGTAAGGTCACCTACTGTGAATATGGTGGTAGTAGCTACAGATGAGGAGGCTGTCCACTGTTTACTAGAGCCCCAGGTGATATTTGATATATTTAGCCATTCTGGACGGGTGGTAGAGGCATCATAGGCCCATGTGCCATCTGCATGAGTTACTCCGAGTGTGGCTGACATCGTTCCTGATGTAGCAGTAGTGTACCTATATTTGCCATCTGCATAGATTCTGATATTCCCTGTTGGATCTATCTTATCTGTACCTGATCTATATGGTGGCTGGTATTCATAGGCTCCCATGTCAGGAGTACCGTAGATAGGGTTACCGAGGAAGTCGGAGGTGGTGGAGGTCATGCCAGTGTAGGTGGTGCCGGAGTCGATGGCGGGAGAAAGAAAGGTTAAAGTAAAATCTCCATTAGTAGCATTAGTAAAGAGAGGATTAGTATTTGTGCTATTAGGTTCAGATCCACTCGTCACATGATAACTAAACCACGATCTTATTCCTCCTAAATTTTGAAAATTATTCGTATTGAGTGGATAATAAAGGTTATAGTCGACTGTATTGAATAAATATCCAGCATTAGAGCCATAGACCTCTACTGGATAACTCCCACCTCCAATATTGTTTTTCAATATCCATCCTGTTCCCGTGACAGTATTTACTGTACCAGATTGAAAATCATAGAATCCCGATCTTGCTGTGTTGATACCACCGGTACTTGTCCAGTTTCCTCCATTATTGTATTCGATTGAGTTGTATACTCCTCCGCTAGATGTATTTCCATATCCAATTCCGCTTCCTCCATTATTATACGCAATACAATTATATAGATACATATTGTATGCATTATAATGGACCGCCCATCCGCCGTCGTTTTGTTCAGAAACATCTGTATGGGTTTTAAAATACAATCCCGCATCATGTACCACGCTGTTTTTGTATGTTATATCGTGAACCGTTCCAGAGTTTTGGTCATCCATAAAGCCTAAATATTTAATATAAGCTACTATAACATTATTGTATGAAAGATTATGTACTCCACCATCATTAATAACTCCATAAAAATAATGACTTATATTAGCAACGTTAAATTCAATATTATAACTACCTGCTTCATTTCTCAAAGCAGTTCCTTTGTCAGAGCCTGTAAGACTTAAATTATTAAATATAATATTACTAGAACTACTTACTTTAATATCAGGTCCATTGACATCCGTATGACCAGACCCACTAAAATTAGTAATTGTGATTGCGCTTGAGTTCGTGATGTTAAGAGAATCAACGCTGTTTGTGCTAGTATTATTTAATAAATTAAGAGGACCTGTTACTCCTATAATATAAAAAGCCTCGTGGGAAGTAATGCCGGAGATATTAGTATTTTGTATTATACTGCCAGTACTTAATATTGATGTGCTGGCCATATATAACCCATATGTACCTCCACTTAAAGTTAACCCATTTATATTAAGAATACCTGTAACGCCACCCTTAAGTTCAAGACTTTTTGCGGAAGTAGAGCTTACGGTTAATCCAGAAACGCGATTGTTTATACCAATACTTTTTGCAAAATTGCAATTTGATATGGTTAAATTAGTAGTTAATGTTGCAAAATCATATAAGTCGTAACTATAGTCTTCATTCACAACAGTTATATGATCGAGGATAATCGTGTCCGGAGAAACACCTTGAATATTTATACCGTAATGAGATAGTGGTACAGTTATATAAGAAAGTGTTATATTTGTCGTAGAAGCAATTATTACTCCATTACCATTTCCAGTAGCGGCCTGGCCAGCGGTAAAACCAGTTACAATAACATTGGACTTGCCGGTGCCAATAGTAATACCAGCGCCACCTGGACTTGTTACAATCACAGGACTTTCTCCTGTAGCATTTGAATATGTAATTACACTAGAAGTACTTGCACCCGAAGACGGGACTACCATACCCGTACTGTAATTTCCTCCCTTATCACTAAAGTATATAGTATCTCCGGTACTAAATGTTGCTGCATTAAACGTTACCATTGACATCGTAGTTGTGGTACTTGTATCAGGTCCAATGGCATTGGCTTTGGTTGCAGTTCCATCTGCCCTAACATAATACGTCGCCGCCTCTGCATTCTTAACGAAGAGCAGACTTCCTAAAATAATTAAGGAGAAAAGGAATAAAACAGAGAATTTTATTCCTCTACTTTTTTTAGAAAGAGCTTTTACCCCCCCCCATATGCTCTTTCTCAATAATCTCGATACTAGTTTTCATAAATTATGATCTTTGGGATTAAATGTTTATATTTATAATGTTACTTTTATTATATCACCCCCCCCATTTTAATGAATACTGAAATATGGGGGGGGGACTGGGGATAGAAATAAGAAAAAGACAGTTTTTGGCTGTCTTTTTCTTATCTTTATCAAACTGACGAAACTTTTATTTTTCTCCCTTTTTGCTCTTTCCGACTTTTCGGCGAGAGACGATGAATGGATTTGAGTATTTCTTTGGAGTGCGTGTCTTCTGACCCTTTCCTGATGGCTTACCCCACATAGTCTTAGCACGGCGAAGACCTCTTCCCTGACGCTGTTCTCCTCCACCGTATGGATGGTCTACTGGGTTCATTACAGAACCACGAACAGTAGGACGGATACCGAGCCATCTAGAACGTCCAGCCTTACCGATATTCACTAGGCGATTTTCATCATTTGAAAGTGTACCGATACATGCCCATGCAGTCTCAGGAACTTTTCTGATTTCTGTAGACGGCATTTTAATATGAGCATATCCAGCGTCTATAGCTACTACCTGTGCAAAGGAACCTGCACTTCTTATAAGCTTAGCACCTTCTCCAGGCTTTACTTCTAAGTTATAGATAAATGTACCGACTGGAATATTCTTTAACTGTAGGCGATTTCCATTTGCAATAGGAGCCTTTTCAGAAACTATGAATGTATCTCCGACTTTCATTCCCTTTGGAGCTACGACATATCTCTTTTCACCGTCTTTATATGTTACTAGACAAATAAAAGCAGTTCTGTTCGGATCATATTCTACTGTATTTACAGTAGCTGGAATATCACGTTTATTATAGACAAAGTCTATTTCTCTGTAGAGACGCTTATGTCCTCCGCCCTTATGGCGTGTAGTTAAACGGCCCTGATTATTTCTACCCACATCACGCTTATATCCATGTGTAAGCGGTTTATATGGGTCCTGCGTGGTCAAATACTCGTTATACGAGATAGTGGTCATGTGACGACGCGATTTTGTTGTTGGTCTGTATGTTTTCATGTTAATTACATAAATTCAATCTTCTCGCCCTTCTTTAGAAAGACGATCGCCTTCTTCACGCCAGGCTTTCTACCCCATTTGCCACGTACGAAAACGCGCTTTGCCGGGAGATTTGTAATGTTAATTTTTATAGGCTCGACTTTATACTTATCTTTTATAGCCTTATAAACTTTGTATTTATTCGCTTTTCTATCTACTTCAAAAGAGTAGACGCTCTTATCAGAAAGTAATGCGGACTTTTCAGCGACTCTAGGACCGATTATTACGCCTCCAGATATAACTGGAGTAGCATCTTTCTTTTCTTCTGTTTTCTTTTTTCCAAATATAGCCATGATAGTTTATTTAGAAAGTTTGCTAATAATCTGAGGTAATGCTTCCTTAGGATTAACCACTATTATGAATCTGTGTGCCATAGCTGTTAGTGGATTAATATTTCGGAGTTCATCTACCTCAATGTTCCCGAAGTTACCGAAACTCTTAGAAGTGATAAGGTTTTTCTTATCTAGAGTAATCAAAGCTGTATTCTTTGAAGTGCGTGATAACTTTTCAAATCCCTTAACACCTGAAAGTGAAGCTAAAACGGCTTTCGCATCTTTAGTCTTTGGAACCGGGAAAGAAATAGAATCGACAAAGAGAATTTCTCCATCCTTAAATTTCTTTGAAAGAATAGTGTAAAGTGCCTTTGCCTTAGTTTTTCTATTTACCTTTCGGCTGTAGTTTTTATCATTTCTAGGACCATGAGCGACTCCACCTCCTACCCAAATAGGAGATCTAGTAGAACCGTGACGTGCGCGACCAGTACCCTTCTGCTGCCAAGGCTTCTTTCCACCACCACGAACTTCTCCACGAGTCTTAGTGTGCGCGATGTTTTCGCGAGCATTAGAATTCATGGTGTTAGTGACTTGGTAAACTAAGTCAGCATTCCAAGAAAGTCCGAAGACTTCACTCGAAAGAGTGATTTTTCCTGCGTCCTTTCCTTCTTGTGTATATATATTTGCTTCCATGTTAGTTTAATTAGCCTTTATTTCTACGACTGATCCGCGGCGACCTGGAATAGCACCTTCTACATATAGGTGATTATTTTCCGCATCAATGTGTACGACTTTTAGATTTTTTACTGTAATTCGGTCACTACCCATTCGGCCTGCCATTCGCATACCGACTGGTACTTTATTACGTAAACCTCCTCCGATGGAGCCTGGTTCTCGTTCTGAGTGTTTCTGACCATGAGTTCTAGGACCTCCGTGGAATCCGTGTCTCTTAACGACACCTTGGAAACCCTTTCCTTTTGAAATTCCAGTGACATTTACTTTATCACCCACCTTAAAAGTGGAGATATCTAATTTATCTCCTCTTTTAAAGGTCATTTCGCCTTCTATGCGGAACTCTCTTAAGTGCGCGACTGCACCTAGGTCCTTAAGATGTCCCTTCCCTGCTTTATTTAATTTGTTTTCGCGCTTCTCTCCTGTACCCAATTGCACCGCTTGATAACCATCAGAATCTTTTGTTTTGACCTGAGTTACGGTGTTTGGAGCGACCACGATTATCGTTGCTGGGTGTATTATTCCTGCAGCATCGAAAACCTGTGCCATTTGAAGTTTCTTTCCGAGTATGAATTTCATGTTAATGGACTAATTACTAACTACATCATCTTCACGTCAATGTTTACCCCTGATGGCAAACTAAGATTTGTCAGAGCTTCTATAATTTTCTGATTAGGATTTAGAATGTCGATGAGGCGCTTATGCGTTCTCATTTCGAACTGCTCACGTGCATTTTTATGTACGAAAGTAGAACGATTAACAGTGTATTTCTTTATCTCTGTAGGGAGTGGGATAGGACCATGGAACTGCACGTCATATCTGACTGCTGTATCCATAATCTGCTTCACGGATGCGTCGAGAATTTTGCTCTCATATGCTTTAACTCGAATGCGAAGCTTTGAAATACCTTCTTCCTTAGTTCCGCTCTTTGCCTTTACAGGCTTTTTTGTGGCTTGTGCCGTCATTGTCGTGATTTTTTTAATATTATTTCAGTGAATTTAGGCGATGATCTTTGTTACCACGCCTGCTCCAACTGTCTTACCACCCTCTCGGATAGCGAAACGAAGTTTTTCTTCTAGAGCTACCGGTGCTACAAGCTTCACTCTGAAGCTAATGTTATCACCCGGCATAACCATTTCTACTTTCTCAGGAAGGAAGACGTCACCTGTAACGTCTGTCGTTCTGATGTAGAACTGTGGCTTATATCCTGAAAAGAATGGAGTGTGACGACCACCTTCTTCTTTCTTTAGAATGTATGCTTCAGCCTCAAATTCTGTATGAGGAGTAACTGTTCCTGGTTTTGATAGAACCTGACCACGGCTAACATCTTCTTTCTTTGTACCGCGGAGTAGAATTCCTGCATTATCACCAGCCATACCCTCTTTTAGCTGTTTATTAAACATTTCGATTCCTGTAACTGCAGTCTTTGCAGTATCTTTGAAACCGACGATTTCGACTTCCTCACCGAGCTTCACTATACCGCGCTCGATACGGCCAGTAACTACTGTCCCACGACCTTCGATAGAGAATATATCTTCGATAGGCATTAGGAATGGCTTTTCAACTTCTCTAACTGGAGTAGGAATGAAAGTATCTAGAGCAGTCATAAGCTCTTTTATCTTCGCTTCCCAGACAGGGTCTCCTTCGAGAGCCTTTAGTGCTGAACCGCGGATAACTGGAGCATTCTTACCGTCATACTGATACTTAGTTAGAAGTTCACGAACTTCCTCTTCTACGAGGTCGATAAGATCTGTTTCAGGGACCATATCGCACTTGTTAAGGAAAACGAGAATCTTTGGCACACCTACCTGACGAGCTAGAAGAACGTGCTCGCGAGACTGTGGCATAAGACCATCAGTCGCTGAGACCACGAGAATAGCGCCGTCCATCTGAGCGGCACCTGTAATCATGTTCTTAATATAGTCTGCGTGACCTGGAGCATCGATGTGAGCATAGTGTCTTAGTGTAGACTCATACTCAACGTGTGCTAATGAAATAGTCACTATCTTACTGTCATCTCTGACAGTACCGCCCTTCGCGATATCCGCGTAGGCCTTTGTCTTTGCCAAACCATCCTTTGCCTGTGTAGCTAAGATAGCTGCGGTAAGAGTAGTCTTACCGTGGTCAACGTGGCCTATAGTTCCGACGTTAACGTGTGGCTTTGTACGATTAAACTCTGCTGCCATATTTAATATAGTTATTAATAATAAAACGCTTTCCTAAGATGAGAGCAAAAGAAAACGACGCAAAATTGCGATAATCTACATGATAGCAAAAAGCGCAAGTATGTCAACCACAAACAAAGGGCCGCCCTTCGGGCGGCCCTTTTAAGATATTAGACATTACCCCAAGACACTACACGACAATCTAAGCTCTTGAAATATTTGTTGTTATCGAAGTGCCATCTGTAAACTTTATAATTACATATCCATCTGTGGATCCACTGCCTTCTATTTGACCGTATAGATCTAAATTAATATTTTGACCGCTTAATAAAGTTATACCTAGATCCTGATCATATGCGGTATTCTCAATACCTTTACCTATAACTTTTAATGGGTAAAGAGCCTTTGATAATGGGTTACTAGTAGAGATACTTGTTGACCATCCTTCGTTTGAATTATTTCTTATTACAGTGATAGATGAAACCTTTTTGATTGAACCTGCTGGCAGTGTCGATCCATCCAAACTAAGTGCCCATCTCCAATCACCTACTGTTCCGCTAATGACCCCCTTTCCTGGAGTCCAAATACCAGCACCAACTTTATCTTCAATTCCAGAAATCACAGAAATGGAAACTTTAATTAGTGACTGATTTATCACTATGGATGAAGACGCTACTGTGAAATAATTATCACTCATATCACAAAGAGACTTACCAGCTAATCCGACAGGAGATTTTGTATCATCGCAAACATTCACTTTATACTGTCCTCCTGGGTAATTAATACTCATCGGTATATTAGTACTCTGCTTACCAGATACATTAGAAGTTATTATTGGTGATTCATATATGGAACCATTGACAGGGCTATAAAGATAAACCTTCACAGAACTCGGAGCAAAATTTGTATTCCATGTAACTGGAATATACGGATAATCATAAGTGAAGGTTTCTCCTCCATTAGGACTTAATGTTGTAATTAATGGAGATTGATTCTCCTCTAGCTACCCCTCAAGTAGGACACTCGAACTTAATAATGAATAATACTCTGTTGCTGTCCTAAACTCAATACACTCCCTAGGTCGGTCATTCAAGAAGGAATGGATTTCATCTAAATCTTCTTGAGTAACGGTACT
>JAPLZH010000025.1 GCA_026395105.1 Candidatus Tayloriibacteriota bacterium | reverse complement strand
AGTACCGTTACTCAAGAAGATTTAGATGAAATCCATTCCTTCTTGAATGACCGACCTAGGGAGTGTATTGAGTTTAGGACAGCAACAGAGTATTATTCATTATTAAGTTCGAGTGTCCTACTTGAGGGGTAGCTAGAGGAGCATGATATGTGACATTCTCAGCTAGATGCCTTTGGAGAAGGGCTTTCCCTTCTCCATTTTATTCAGTATTTCAATCATTTTTGGAATACTGAAAAAATATGAAATATAAAAAATCAATCATCATAAAAGTAGGAAAAAAGCTGGGTAAAACCTTGGTCATTTTTGCTGGGGTACACGGGAATGAAAAAGTTGGAATTAAAGCATTAAAAGTTCTATTAACAAAAATTAAGATAGAGTATGGCAAAGTCTACTTCGTATTCGCAAATCCGAAGGCTATCCGTTTAGGAATTAGAAATACTGAGAAAGACCTTAATCGCTCTTTCGTCGCGAATAATACAGGTAAAACTTATGAAGAAAAAAGAGCAAAAATTCTTATGGGCATTCTTAATAAATCAGATGCATTACTTGACCTTCATGCATTTGAGTATAGAGAGGGCTCGCCATTTATAATTTGTGAAAAAGATTCTTATGAATTAGCTCGTAAGATGGATTTTAAGTTTATTACTTCAGGCTGGGATAATTTTGATGTAGGATCGACAGACGGGTATATGCATACTCTCAGGAAACAGGCTATATGCTTAGAGCTTGGATCTACTTCGAAAACTTCTGAATATTTACCGCTAGCTATAAGTTCGATAATGCAATTCCTCAAATATCACGGTGCTGTTTCTGGGAAAATAAAAAACTATAATAAAAAGCAAATATTTTTAAAACTAGTAAAGCGCATATATAAAAAAGCGGATGACTTTTCTTTTTCAAAAAAGTTTAAAACTGGAGATAAACTGGGGCCTAGGAAAATATTTGCAAAAGATGGAGAAAAAACATATAGAGCAAAGAAAAATGATTACATAATATTCCCTGATGATTCGGCTGGAATCGGAGAGGAGGTGGGTTTGGTGGCGAGGGAAATGTGGGCAGGAATCGGTCACGCGTCCGCGCCTCCTGGCGCGGCGCTCGACCCCGCCTCGGCCCTTTCGATTCCTGACGTAAGCGCCACCCGGCGCTTACTCCCGGGGCACAGGCAAAAGAAAACCGCTTAAAAGCGGTTTTCTTTTGCCTGTGCCCCTGGCAGGAATCGAACCCACATCAATGCCTTAGAAGAGCACTGCTCTATCCATTGAGCTACCGGGGCATATTAAAGCCTACTCACAAACCCCCACTAAACTGACACCCATACATACTACTGAAAAAACGAATAAAAACAAGCTCCCCCCACGGTGCCCCCCCCCTCTTTCATAAACTATATCGATGGATCCTCATATTTTACAGAATTCTTTAAAAGCCCGTCGAATACCACCTTTTTATGCTCATACCTATCCACCACTTTCTGAAGACTATTAATATCTAAATTTTCTCTGTCCACGGGAATTAATACCAAACTCTGATCATCAGTACTACCGATGTCTAAAAAAAGAGAAACCGAGTAAAAGACGACGCAAATGCTCAAAAAAGCAAACATAACAATAATAACATTCCAGTCAAAATCAGGATTTTTGCCTAATCTTCCTAATTTACTCATTAATGGTATTTTTTTTCCTAAAGAAAAGAATTTCATGCTATTTTGTTAAATTTAGATAATCACTGTTTAGTGTCGAAATATCCATCTGAATTCCCGCTCTCCAGGCCGGCATAGATTCGGTTTTTACAGAATTATTAATTATCAAATCACTGGTTCTAGAAAATTCCGCATTATTTATATTTACTTTATAGGGCAAAGATTCTAGAAGAGCTACGTACTGCATTACCTTCTGCCATGTACCATCTATAGTCAAACTTACAGATAGAATTCCTAAACCTTTAGAGGTCTGCGTCCCATCTTTACTGGAAACACTTCCTATTACTACTTTTATACCCATATCCTTTGCACTATTTTCTAATAGCTCAATGAAATTCACCTCTTCCTGTACCGGAATAAAGAAATCGTCTATCTTATTACGAAGGTCTCCTGTTTTAGCCATGGATAATCGAAGGTCTTTCGCGTGTTCTTGATCACTTTGAGATGAGGCTACTTCCATCTTAGCGGCATTCCCTAAAGCGATGTTATCGTTAATACCATTCCAGATTTTTATATAGAAATAAATCGATCCGAGGAATAGAACGATGGTTAGTATTAATAAGATTTGTAATAATGATTTTTTCATTTCTAGAAATTACCTGTTAAGGAAAAGTTAAAAATAATATTCGCGGTCTGTGTAAATCCGGAAATCGGTATTGTAACTTCACTAAAAATAGGATCGGCTTTTAATGCTTTTGTAAAAGCCACTAAGTCCTCCCTCTTTGCCGCGCGTCCTGTGGCAGCGAATGTCGCTCCACCAGCTGGGTTTCTCTTTATGGCAAAAGAAGAGAATATTATTTTGCCTTTTATTTTAAACAATTTATCTAATGAACTAGAAACAGGCGCACCTTCATCAGCAGATAAAGTTTTAATATATAAATTCGTATGAGCTAATTCTTCTAAAGACTTTTGTTGCTCTTTCTTTTCTGGTTTATTTTTTTCTTTATCTACTTCAGTGCGCACCTCCTCTGATTTATAACTAGAGAAAAAATATGCGGGAGATTCTGCGACTATCGCTATACAGATGACGAAAAATAGGGTTATGAATATAGTGATCCAGAAACGGATTTTATACTCTTTTACTAAACTCTTCTTTTGTTCTTGTGGTAAAAATGAAAACATGTTTTTATCTACCTTTTAATGCTAAACCTATGGCTACAGTGAAGCGGACAGACTCAGAATAGTCTATAACAGGTACGCCTTTATGCTCTCCACCCACATTTGACCAGACATCTGCCACCTCCACATTTGCACTAAATCCTCCCCGAAGAATGTTTATAAATTTCTCATCTGTGGCATTTTTACCCGAAAGAACTAGCGAATCTATCTTTTTTTGACCAGAATCTTTACTATGCCAGTAGGCAAAGACCTTCTCTATCTCTTTTTTAATATATGAATGTATATCCACCAAACCTTCTTTATTAAAATCATCTGGAATATCTTTTAATTCAAAACTTAAAGTAGATGTATACCAAATGATTCCACCAGAGACTAGGAATATTCCGGCATTTTGATCATTGTAATTTATTATGACAGAAGTACCGCCCTTTCCTCTCTCCTCCCCTCTAGGCAAAAGTGCTCTAGCTAGCGGTCTCCCCTCAACCTCCATAGAATAAGGCGTAAATCCAGATGAATTAAAAACCTCTGTATACTCTTCGACTATCTTCGCTGGTGTGGCGGTCACAGAAACAGAAACTTTCGTCTCATGTTCATATCTTTTTATAATATCGAATTCGAAAAGAGTTTCGGAAGGAGGGATCGGAACATTTTCCTCGAGAATATATTCTATATTTTGCCTTATCTCCTCTTCAGTTCCATCCGCCACGTCCGCTGTAAAAAGATAGCTCTTCTCTTCTGGAAGTGATGCATTAATGTTTGGAGTCGGACTGAGTTTTCTTAATTCCTTAAGTACCGCTATTAGCTTTGCCTTATCTAAAATTTGCCCTGATTTCATAATACCCCTCTCTAATTCCTTTTCGGCAAAGTGACCGAGCCTTAAACCGGCCGGGCTATTAACTAATTCGACAAGTCTCAATGACTCATCGGACATATCTATACCGACCCAAGCCACTTTTAAAAACTGTGGTGCTGGGAAAAATTTGGCAAAGGTTGAGGTTCTGGCCATAGTCCTGTAATTATACTATTTTTTTTCGCGTCGCGCTTTAATTATGTGGAATATTGGCGGGAGGATAGAAAGAAGAATAATAAGGGCGATAATAGGCAAAAGATATTTGTCCACATTTGGAATTATATTTCCGAGAAAATAGCCTAGAAGTGTGATGCCAAAAACCCAGAGAAAGGCGCCCGTAATGTTATATTTCACAAATGTTTTATAATCCATCTTCCCCACTCCAGCGAGAATCGGGGCGAAAGTTCTGACTATAGGCACGAATCTAGCGAGGATAATAGTTTTCTTTCCGTATTTTTCGTAGAAGGCGCCTGCCTGTTCTACTCTTTTTTTACTCCAAATAAATGAATCTTCTTTTTTAAAGATAGTGGGGCCGATTTTTTTGCCGAATGAATAGCCGACAGAGTCACCGATAGCAGCGGCGAGGAATGCGCCGAAAAGGAGGACTCCTAAATTTAAATAGCCCCGTGAAGCTAGAAAGCCCGCCGTAAAAAGCAGAGAATCCCCAGGAAAAAAGAAACCGAAAAATAGGCCAGATTCTGCAAAAACAATGCAAATGACACCGATGACTCCGACGGTAGAAATAATGGCTTGTGGATTTAAGAGATCTGAGATGTGCATTTTTATATTTCGTGCGCTTTTAAATATTTTGGAGCGTCCTACTTTGCCTTCGTGCCGACAGGAATCTGTGCATTCGGTTCTAAAAGAGAAAAGGCACCTTCTGGAGTGGAGAGGGCAAAAAGCATGCCGTTACTTTCCACTCCGCGAATAATTCTAGGCTCTAAATTAGTGACGAACATGCAGGTTCGGCCGACGAGAACCGCTGGATCAGGAAAATATGTAGAAATTCCAGAAACTATCTGGCGGGGCTTTTCCTCAGCGAAATCTACAGAAAGCTTTAAAAGCTTATCAGTTTCCGGTATTTTCTCAGCGGAGAGAATTTTCCCGGCCTTTATTTCTACCTTTGCAAAATCATCATAATTAATCATGGCGACAATTATTACACACTTTTAGATTTTTATAAATTCTTTTTCTTATCGAGAAAGGCTTGGAGGATTATGGTCGCGGCTGAAGCGTCAAGCATTTCATTTTCCCCCTGAATCTGGACAGCCTGTGCGCTCGTCATAAATTCAGGATGAAGATGAATAGTTAGACCGGTTTCCACCTTTAGTTTTTTCGCAAAAGGCATGATTTCATCCATTATTTTATTCTTTTCGCCTTTATAATTTTTCGATTCGCCTATTACGACCTCCCCTATTTTTTCAGAGAGGCAAATTTCTTTTATTTCTTTTATAAGGGCGTTCGACGCACCGGCCCCTTTAGAACCTTTGACTCCGGACGAATTTTTAAGCACCACCTTCGGAAAAGCCATCTCTCCCCCATCGTCTGAGACAGATATACCCACCCTTTTCGAGCCGAAATCGATTCCCATGTATTTCATGAATCTATATTATCACTACTTTAAAGAAGTTACTAAGCTTGCGATTAGTTAGCAACAGAGTCGGTGACCGCATGTCAACTCATATGACCATGACACCCAAATCATCTAACGGGGCTTCTTTTAAATGACACCATTGTTGTTGTTAATTTCTTCTTTGTGTCGATAGATTTTGATCCCATTTTCTTCTGATATGCCTTGTACAAATTATCA
>JAPLZH010000015.1 GCA_026395105.1 Candidatus Tayloriibacteriota bacterium | reverse complement strand
AGTACCGTTACTCAAGAAGATTTAGATGAAATCCATTCCTTCTTGAATGACCGACCTAGGGAGTGTATTGAGTTTAGGACAGCAACAGAGTATTATTCATTATTAAGTTCGAGTGTCCTACTTGAGGGGTAGCTAGAGGCTGGGCTTCTGAAATGCAGATTACCACGTCTTGTTAATTTGTAAAGGTTTTGTGCTGGACTAGACCAGTGTAAAACATTTGCCTTTCATTTTCCCGTAAATATGGTATAGTCTTTTGGCGGCGTAAAGTCGCATTTATTAATACTCTGTCGAGTAACCCCGCAATTTATTTTATTAGTTTAAAAAGCGGACCTCCCAGTGAATAATTTATGTTAAAAAAGCTTAAAGAAACAGTTAAAGTAGTGAAGGAAAAGGTGGCAAAAAAGCCAAGAGTAGTAGTAGACGAAGTGCCAAAAAGCCCAGTAATGACAAAGGTATTCGACGAAACAGCCGAATTACCGAAAGTCGGAGACGTGGTAGAGGGTCCTGTTATAAGCATTGAGAAATCAGGCGTATATATAGACTTAAAACCTTACGGAACTGGTATTATCTATGGTCGTGAATATGTAAGCGCACGTGACGTTATTAAGAAAATGAACGTCGGTGACAGCATTTCAGCAAAGGTCGTAGATTTGAATAATAAAGATGGCTATATAGAACTATCTCTAAAGGAAGCTCGCCAGGCACTTATCTGGAGCGAAGCTGAAGAGACTATTAAGTCAAAGGCAGTTCTCGATTTACTTATCACTGAGGCAAATAAGGGTGGACTAATACTCGAATGGCAGGGTCTATCAGGATTCCTTCCTGCTTCTCAGTTAAAGCCTGAACATTATCCTCGAGTACAGGATGGAGATAAAGATAAGATTCTAGAAGAACTAAAGAAAATGGTCGGAAAGAGAATTTCTGTTTGCATCATTACTGCAGTTCCGAAGGAAGGAAAACTCATCTTCTCAGAAAAGAGTCCTGAACATAAGGACAAAGAAAAGGCAGTCGGAAGATATACAGTCGGCGACATCCTAGACGGTACTGTTACTGGAGTCGTAGATTTCGGAGTATTCGTTAAGGTTGAAGAAGGTTTAGAAGGACTAGTGCACATCTCAGAAATCGACTGGTCACTAGTAGAAGACCCTCGTGCCCTATTTAAGATCGGTCAGAAGGTTAGAGTTAAGGTAATAGAAGTTAAGGATGGTAAAATCTCACTTTCTATTAAGGCTCTTAAAGAGAATCCATGGGTAGAAGCTGGAAAGAAATACGGAAAAGATAAAGTCGTTCGTGGTGTCGTAATTAAATTTAACAAGCACGGCGCTCTAGCATCTATAGAAGAAGGAATTGCTGGACTAGTACATGTCTCTGAATTCGGAAGTGAAGAAAAACTTCGCGCTAAATTAGAGCTTGGAAAGACCTATAACTTTAAGATCACTCTCTTCGATCCAAAAGATCAGAAAATGGCGCTTTCTTTCGTCGATAAAGATAAAAAGTAAAAGCGGTTAGTTAAAACAAAAGCAAAAAGAAAAAGCTCGGAGTATTCCGAGCTTTTTCTTTTATTTTTCTGTATTACAAATTCCAGTGGCCTTATCTCTTCCCTCTAAGGCAAAGATTTCCAGAGAATCCGCCACCTTCTTTGAAATCTTTTTAATGTCTGACATTTCGCTCGGCTTAAATTTGCCTAAAATGAAGTCGCCTACTTCTTCTTCGCCCTGAGGTTTCTTTAAAACGCCTTTTGCATTCGCTGGAGATATTCCTACTCTAACGCGGGTGAAGGCTTCTGTCTTAACTGCTTTCATAATAGACTCTACTCCACGGTGACCACCTGAACTTTTATTAAAAGACATTTTTACGCGTCCAGAGGCTATGTCTAATTCATCATGAATGACAGCTAAACTCTCTGCCTGTGCTTTGCTCTTAATAAGCTTCTTCACTGTCTCACCTGATTTATTCATAAAAGTATCTGGCAGGACTAAAATCACGGATTTTTTCTTTAATTTTCCGCGGGAGACTTGTGCATTTAGCATTTTATCGAATTCCCATTCCGAAAATTCACGACTCTTTCTAAAATATTCTAAAACGATTCGCCCGGTATTGTGACGAGTATCTTTGTACTCATCTCCAGGATTTCCCAGGCCTACAAAAATATATGATGTCATAAATGTATTGTAGCACACGTTAGGAAGTCTTGTGTCAACGCCTCTACACAGGTACAATGTATGTCATGGAAGAACAAAAAAGTGACAACACTAGTAATTCTATAAAAGAGGTCATAAAGTTCACTGTCATAGCTGTTATAATTATCGTCTTTATTCGGGCATATATCGCTCAGCCCTTTATAGTCGACGGCGCCTCTATGGACCCCACCTTTAAAACCGGTGAATATTTAATAGTCGATGAACTTTCTTATGAGATATTTAATAATCCCGCTAGATATGATGTGGTCGTCTTTAAATATCCGAATCAGCCTTCAGTGTATTTCATCAAACGCGTAATCGGCCTTCCGGGAGAAACTGTTAAGATTAATGAGGGTGTGGTGACAGTTATTAATAAAGAAAACCCAGCGGGTTTCGTCGTAGATTCTAGTTATGTAGATAAGTCGCATTATATTTCAGATTCATTTGAGAGCACACTAGGCAATGATCAGTACTTTGTGATGGGAGATAATAGAGCCCAGAGTTTAGATTCACGTGCATGGGGCTTACTTGATAAAAAGTATATAGTCGGAAAGCCGTTCATTCGCCTACTTCCACCTGGAAGTATAAAGTTTTTTCCAGGATCCATAACGAATACATCTAATTAAACAAAATATGCGAAAAGAAAATCCTAAAGGAGCAAAGAAGAATGTTAATCAGAGTAAATTAGATAAGAGTGGTGAGATAGCGCTCTATTACGGCTTTAATACAAAATCTACGCCGGAGATAACGAAAAGTGATGTATTACTCGCAAAGACTTTAATGGAGGGTGATTTCGTGGATCCGGATTTAGAAAATAGTGATATGAGACTTCCTCTTCACGTGGAAGAGAAAGTGGCTATACTTCGCTCATATTTAGAGGAGAAGCTCGATGAAGGCCCTCAGCCTATTCTTTTGTATTTCAGAGGTAATTTTAAAGGTCATTTGAATAAGAAAGCTGATAAATTTAATAGGTTTTGTGATTTGGATATTATAGGTTCGAATAAAAGCATTGCTGAAGCTACACTTATCCAGACCGCTACCGTCATGCTTAAAGAAGCTGGCTATGAGAATTTACAGGTAGAGATTAATAGTATAGGTGATAAAGATTCTATTGCTCTATTCGCTCGTGATTTAACTGCATATTATCGTAAGAATTTATCAGAACTGGATCCTGCGTGTAGGCAAACTTTTAAAGTAGACCCGTTTGAACTGCTTTCCTGTCATAAAGAGGCTTGTAAAGAGATAAACATTCATGCACCTAAGAGTACAGTCTATTTATCTGATAAAAGCAGGACGCATTTTATGGAAGTATTAGAGTATCTTCAGAGTCTCGGTATTAGCTATATTATTAATGAGCGTTTGATTGGAAATAGGAAATACTGTTCTGAAACTATTTACGAGATTAAGGGAAGTGAGAAAGGTGAGATAAAGATGAAGACTTTAGCAGTAGGCGTGCGTTATGATGGGTTAGCAAAGAAGATCGGTCATAAAAGAGAAATTCCTGGGGTCGGAGTGTCTATACTTTTAAAGAATGATCCGAAGAATGAATTACAGAAGATTGTTAAGAAGATAAAGAAGCCTGCTGTTTGCTTTATTCAGCTCGGTTTTGAGGCAAAGCTTTTAAGCTTAAAGATTATAGAGATTCTGAGGAATGCGAATATTCCGGTTTATCATGCACTTTGCCGAGATAAATTATCTAGCCAAATAGCTACGGCCGAAAAACTTAATATTCCCTTAACTATTCTCGTCGGCAAAAAGGAAGTAGTGGAGGGCACAGTTATAGTTCGAAAAATGTCTAATCATGCTCAGGAAATTATAAAGCTCGACGACCTTTCAGTTTACATGAAGAAGGCGGTTAAAGGATTAGATGAAAAATAACAGTCACGCTCCACATTCGCGTAAATTTACTTTTTTACTTCTCTTTATCTTACCGCTGAAATCACCGAAGCTAGTTCTGGTGTAGCCGTAGCTACCACTCGGCCGTTTGAGTCTAGGAAAATAGAATATTTCGTATCATATTCAGCTTCTGAAAGAAACTTTCCGCCGACTGGGTCAAAAGGCATACTAGAAATGTATTGTGGAATTAGGCACTGAGCTATATCTCCTTCCCCACCAGTTTTTATAGGAGTAGCCACGATGGGTAAAACATATGTAGAACTACCACAGGAAAATATTCCACCATGCTCAGACATATTCTGGCTTATAGCATTTACTATAGTGTGAACGTTACTAACCCTCTGAGAATCCCTAGCTAATTTGAACTGTCTATTCGGATTAATGGCGACGAGCGCTACAGATGCGAGCACAGCTATAATGCCAATAACCAAAAGAACTTCCAAAAGCGTGAACCCTTCTTCTGTCTTAATTATTCCCTTCTTTCTCTTTGACTTTATTACTTTTTTACTCATTTTTATAAAATTATTAATAATAGGTATATTATGTACTAAAGGTGATAAAGAAACGCTCAAAAAGTTCTAAAGAAAAAATGAAATTTTCATAAAGATTTCATTTGACTTTTTTATTTTCACTTTTTAATTTAATATTTTCATATCCAAAGTAGTGACCGTGATAGTAGCAAAGCCAGTAATTGAACAGCGATTCGTCTTTTGCCTTCCGATTACTTTTATATTCTCAAAAGCTTTTCCTAAAAGGTCTTTGCCTTCATTCACGGAATTTATTTCGCAAATTAAAGATGGCTCTGAATATAGAACTGCTGGAATATTCTGAACGCCCTCTCTATAATTCATCTCCGCCCTTTTTATACAAAATTCTGCAGAAGCAGTGGCAGTATCTCTGCAATTATGGCCCGAATCTTCCTCTGCCACCGAATTAATGATAACAGAATATGTGGAAAGTATAAGTAATAGAATAGATATTGTAACGATGATCGGAATAGAGATAAAACCAGCGCTATTATCCTTAATATTATTCAAATACTGTTCGGCTCTATTAGTCTCTTTCGTAGCTCTATCTAAAAGCACTCGCATATAAGTAAAAATTCCGCTGATTACGAGCGAACCTATAGTAATACTTAAAATCACTTCTATTAAGAAATAGCCTTTATTATTCTGCATATTTTACGGTGATTACATAAACTCCGAAACGATCTTTCGTCGTTATATATATTTTCTGGCCGGAACATTTCGTATCCGTCACTGGCGAATTAAATAGGATTTGAGTAGATGAGGCCCATAAGCCACTCTTTCCAGCTCCTGTGGAATAAATGATTTGAGATCCGCGTGATGGTATTCCATAAATACTAGAACCTATATCTTTACTCCACATAATAGAGATTTCCGGTAATGCCTCAGCATTTAAGGCAAAGAGTTCATGGTTTTGAACATTATTAAAACCACCGACAGTCCGGCCGAAATATATCATCTTTCTATCCCTGAAAAGAGTATTTCCTTCCTGAGTCTGCCAGCCCGAAGGCGAAAAAGTTTTCACGACCTTAATTAATGACGAATTAGATATGTCTAAAACTTGGAGCTGAGACTGAGTCGGCGTGGCTACTAATAAATAGTTTTCATAAAGCAGAATGGAATTTATTTGTGTATTAGTTTTATATTCCCATATTTTCGAAGGACTGTATGGATTTTTTACATTATATGCTGTGATTTCACTAGAACTCGTGCTTTTAGTCGTACCAATATATAAAATATCTTTATTAAATAAGACTGAAACGCCCTTCGGATATGGTGAAAACTGAGCGAGCTTAATATTACTAATCACTTTCGGATTTTTCGTATCGCTCACATCTATTATTTGCGCTTGTCCCGCGGAGCTAGTATTAGCTACATAGGCAAAATCACCAGCGACATCCACGCTGAGTAATCCTGGACCTGTATTTATCTCTGACAACTTTGTCAAAGCATAGTTTTTTAATTCGAAAATAAATAAGTCTGGACTAGTACTTTTAGATGAGTCTGACGATACGAATATTTTATCTCCTTTAACATCTATTCCTGTAGCGTAATTTCCTTCACCTAGGTCTGGACCAGAAATGCTATCAAATGCAGTAATGCTTTTCTCTTCTAAATTACACTCTAAAGTGCCGTCGGCTGAATTCGGATCTGTTAAATACACATCTTTTTCTTGTGTATTTCCATTTATATTATCTTTTATAAAGATTCTCGCCAGCGCTGAATAGTTATCTATAAAATTAACTGACGTAGTGGCCGAAAATTCATCATTAAAAGATTTTACGCTTTCTTTAATAATTCCATTCGGCAAAAAATCTATGCCATTTTCAGTGCTTTTAATTAATTCATTCTTTTCACTTTGATATATTTCCCTAACTCTAATATTCCTTTCGGCAGATATGATTATTTTTTCTCCTTCATCTAATAATTCCTGTCCAGCTGTGCAAACTAAAATGCCCAAAAACATAGATAATAAGACATTAAATAAAAGCGAGCCAGAATTTAGATTTTTGACATTTAATTTTCTCTTCATTTTTATCATAATCTATCTTATCTGTTTATTATGTACCCATCGAACCAGTCATCTTATAGATCGGTAAAATTACTGAAAGTGCGACTAGAGCGACTATTGAACCTACAAATATGAGTAGAACCGGCTCCGCAGTAGAACTAATAACCTTAATTATAGAATTTAATTTGTTCTCATAATATTCAGATAGATAATCTAGCGCATTTTCCATCGTGCCAGACCTTTCAGCAGCGACGATTATAGAAGAATCGAAGGCGAAAGTCTCTTTTTCAAAGATAAGTAAATTCGAAAGACGACTTCCCTTTTTCATTTGCTCTGACCAAAGACTCATTTTTTCTCTATAGAATACATTACTGCAAGTACTGGCTCCTGAGCTTAATGCCTGAGGTGAACTAGCTACCTTTGAAGTAGGACAGTAGAATTAATGTATTAACAAAATAATTAATTTAATTGTCATATGAAATATCATCATTTGTCTTTTGGAGAGAGGTTTTGTATTGAGAAAATGTATAGCGCAGGATCTGCA
>JAPLZH010000046.1 GCA_026395105.1 Candidatus Tayloriibacteriota bacterium | reverse complement strand
TTAGTACCGTTACTCAAGAAGATTTAGATGAAATCCATTCCTTCTTGAATGACCGACCTAGGGAGTGTATTGAGTTTAGGACAGCAACAGAGTATTATTCATTATTAAGTTCGAGTGTCCTACTTGAGGGGTAGCTAGAGGACCAAAAACTCGCCTCCCAAGAGGACATGTTTAAGCAGTGTTGTCAAAGAGCGTATGACAGCACCCTATCATTGTATCTAATATAAGTCAATACCAAACACGTTTCTTTCTTGACTATTCCCTAATAACGTTATATTTAAAGCTTTTCTGCGGGGGATGGAGGAATCGAACCCCCGTAGCTCGTTTTGGAGACGAGAATTTTGCCACTAAACTAATCCCCCAAATTTTTAACCTGATTTCGCTAATTACTATAGAGCCTAATGACTTTTTTTGCAATGCTGGATAACCTTCCCCACAAAGCAAAAGGACCACCTTCGTGACCCCTTTGCCTTAAATTACTATTAAAAATAGACTACTTCTTCGCCTCCTTGAAAACGATGTGCTTTCTAAGAAGTGGGCTGTATTTCTTAAGTTCAAGCTTCTTTTCCACCTTCTTTTTATTCTTTCTAGTGAAATATGTTTCGCCTGAAGACTTATTGCGGAGTATGATTATTGATTCTTGTGACATATATTTTGTGACACCAACTATACAGGATAACGTGCAAAAAATCAAACCCTGGAGTAAAATGGGCCTATGAAGAGAGTAATTCAGAGATTAATTCACTGGGGTACCACCTATGAGCCACTCATCACAGTGACTGTTTCAAAAAACGCTATTTTGCATAATTTAGGCCAGTTTCAGTCACTTATCGGTGAAAAAAAGATAGCGCCAGTCTTAAAAAGTAATGCATATGGTCATAGCTTAGAGCAAATGGCCGAACTTTTGGATCCCCTTCACTTTCCTTTCTTCGCTGTCGACTCATATTATGAAGCGCTCACTCTCCGGAGGGACGGTATTAAAACTCCCATTCTCATAATCGGCTATACCTATCCCGACACCGTCGTTTCGAATTCACTCGCTAGCATTTCCTTTGCCGTGACTAGTCATGACTTATTAACTGAGCTAATAGACAAAGTTTCTTTCGAAAAAAGGAGCCCACTGAAAATCCATTTGAAAATAGATACGGGTATGCGTCGCCTAGGTATAATGCTGGAAGAAGTGCCGGGTATAATAAATATATTAAAGAATAATAGGCAAATAATACTCGAGGGTATTTACACTCACCTTTCGGACGCTGATGGCGAAAAGAAAGATTTTACTCATGAGCAAATAGAAGTTTGGAATAAAATTACAGAACAGTTTAGAAAAGAATTTAGCGAAACTCTAAAATATTTTCACGCTAGTGCTTCAGCCGGACATATTTTTTCTGAAAAGATAGATAGTAATGTTTTTAGACTTGGAATCGGTCTCTACGGCCTGACGACGAGCAAAGAGATTTCGGAAAAGATCAGTCTTCGCCCCGCACTAGAGTTAGTCTCAGTAATTAGCGGAATTGAAAAGATTAAAAAGGGTGATAAGGTCGGTTATAACGGCACTTATACAGCACCGAATGATATGACCATAGCTACCATACCGGTCGGCTACAATGAAGGACTAGATAGAAGACTTTCAAATGAGGGGTTTGTGAAAATTAGCGCAGGAGCGGGCGCGAGCCATCACTTTTGCCCCATCATCGGACGCGTGAGCATGAATATCACGACTATAGACGTCACTGAGGTGCCACATTTAAAGAGCAAAGATAAAGTAGTGATTTTTAGCTCACATAAAACAGATAAAAATAGCATTGAAGAAACCGCCCGTATTTGCGGGACTATCCCTTACGATATTCTAGTGCATATTCCACAGCACCTAAGGAGGACTTTGATATAAATCAAAGCCTTTTATATGATCTTCGAATGTGCGCAGAGAGGGACTCGAACCCCCGTAGCCCAAAGGGCGCGACGTTTACAGCGTCGTGTAATTGCCACTATACGATCTGCGCATTAAACTGTTTATATCGAAGAACGTGCTTAACTATATAAGGAAATTTTTCCTTAGACGAATTATATCCTAGCAACAAAAAAGAGCGAAGGCAAGTTTCGCTCCGGACAAACTAATGACACATTCCTGACGCACCCCCGTATGGGAATTCTACCTGGGTGTTTCTCTAATTCCGTCTCATATGTCACATGAGAGAAAATAGAGAAACGAAAGAGCGAACAACTGCGTCCGACTCCTGTTCCCATTAAGACAGTACTACCTGCCAATACTGCATGATCTCTTATCTACGTGCATCACTGCACCAACAGTAACGTTTAGGCCGTCTGCTGAAGAATTTAAAAAAGCAGACAACTCACACGCATTTGTCAGGATGTTAAGAGCAACCTACGGTATTCATGCTCTGCAAGTCCAATGGAAAAGAGCAATGTATCATTGGTTGAACTAGCTACCTTTGAAGTAGGACAGTAGAATTAATGTATTAACAAAATAATTAATTTAATTGTCATATGAAATATCATCATTTGTCTTTTGGAGAGAGGTTTTGTATTGAGAAAATGTATAGCGCAGGATCTGCAAT
>JAPLZH010000070.1 GCA_026395105.1 Candidatus Tayloriibacteriota bacterium | reverse complement strand
AGTACCGTTACTCAAGAAGATTTAGATGAAATCCATTCCTTCTTGAATGACCGACCTAGGGAGTGTATTGAGTTTAGGACAGCAACAGAGTATTATTCATTATTAAGTTCGAGTGTCCTACTTGAGGGGTAGCTAGAGGGTTGTTTTCCTCGCATTAGCATATCATGCTATTTTATATATTGTCAATAGCACGCTTATATAGCAAAAACCGGCCGAGATTTCCCTGCCGGTTTTGCCTTCTTTATGTTTGATTTATTAAATCTTTAGGTCTGCCATCGCTTCGTCGACTGACTTTGAAGCTTTCATTTCGCGAGGTGGAGCACCTGCTGGCTCGTTAATCTTTAGGTTCACGCGAGCATTGTTTTTCATTCCGACGACGCGTAGAAGAGTTCTGATAGCCTTTGCAGTATTACCTGATCGGCCGATAACTTTTCCCATGTCTGCTGCACCAACCTCTAATGTTAGAAGCACGCCCATTTCGTCCACAGTCCTAGCAATCTTTACATCGTTCGGATTATCAACGAGTGCCTTAATAACGTAATCTAAAAACTGTTGATCTCTTTCCATATCTATATTTTTTATCTGTGCTTATAATCTTTTTAATATGCAAACGAAATTTCGTAGCATGTGAGAACATTGTATAAAGTCACCGCCCGAGAGTCAACGCCGTATGAGGATAGCTTTATTAGTACAATGATATATCTATGCCTGTCAAACTAAGCTACTGGAGCTTCTGCTGGAGCTACTGTCTCAGCCGGAGTGGCTACGGGAGCTACAGGAGCTGAAGCGGGAGATGAAACAGGAGCGGATGTCTTTGGAGCTTCCTTTGCCTCTTCTTTTTTAATAGGGCTTTTCTTAGGAAGTTTATTTACCTTTTTGCCTTCTATAACTTTCTTATGCACAAAGTAATTATGCAGAGTATCTGAAAGCTGAGCACCTTTACTCATCCAGTGTTTAACTCTGTCGACATCGATCTGCTTAATATCATTATCACGGCGGGTATCGTAAGAGCCTATGATCTCTATGAATTTTCCGCTTTTTGGGCCGTTCTTTGAATCAGTGACAACCACACAAAATGTGGGTTCATGCACTCGCCCTACTCTTTGTAATCTAATCATTAACATGGCTAGCATACTATCAGAAGTATGCAAAAAGAGCAAATGCTGATATAGTGTTAAAGTGAAAAAAACATCAAAAAACAACAATGTAAATAGAAAAGGCAAGGAAATAAAGCAAAAGAACCTTGTCGGTGGTATTCGTACTAATCCGCGCGGATTCGGCTTTGTCAGAATCGAAGGAATGGAGGAGGACGTATTTATACCCGCAGAAAAGATAAATCGAGCATTAAATAATGACACGGTTTCTATTCGAATAGTTAAAAAAGATAAGAGAGGCTATGAAGGCGAAGTATTAGAAGTGCTCGCCCGCTCTAGAAAATCATTCGTCGGAGTTATAGAAAATTCGCCGAGTGGTCTCTATGTAATGCCGGATGATAAGAAAATGTCTGTTCCCTTTTTCGTGCCGGCTGCGTCCATTTCTCCAGAGCAAAGGAAAAAAGCACAGGACAAATACAAAGCCTTAGTGGAAATGACTGTCTGGAGACCTGGCGCTGGAATGCCGGAGGCACGGCTTAGCAGAGTTCTCGGCCCTCAGGGAGACCATAATACAGAAATGCAGTCCATAGTTCTAGAGAGCGGATTCGAAACTAGCTTCCCGACTACAGTAGAGGAAGAAGCGGGGCTTATTAAAGCAAAGAGCGGAAATATTCTAGAAGAAGAATTAAAAAATAGAAGAGATTTCAGAAATACTTGGACCTGCACAATAGACCCAGTAGATGCAAAGGACTTCGACGATGCCATCTCTTTTCGTGAATTAAGTGAAGGCGAAATTACTGACGCAAAGATTCAGGGCAAAAGGCCAGAAAAATTATATGAAATCGGAGTGCATATAGCCGACGTCTCATTCTTCGTGCGTGAAGGAACGGAGCTAGATAAAGAAGCTTTTAAAAGAGGCTGTTCTATTTACATGGTAGACAGAACTGTCCCAATGCTTCCCGAAATTCTTTCAAATGACCTTTGTAGCTTAAATCCAGGAGCAGAAAAAATGGCTTTTTCGGCGGTGTTTATAATGGATAAAAGTGCGAATGTTTATAAAAGGTGGTTCGGCCGAACGGTAATACATTCGACGAAAAGATTCACCTACGAAACTGCTGAGGAAACTATAAAAAATGCGAGCGCCGAATTCCACCCTACTTTGCACCTTCTAAATGAAATGGCAAAGAAAATGCGCGCCGAAAAAATGCGAAAAGGGGCGATAGAATTCGAACAGGATGAAATCAAATTTAAATTAGACGAAGCTGGCAGACCGATAGGAGTGTATAAAAAGGAGCGTTTAGATTCTCATAAGCTCGTAGAAGAGTATATGCTTTTGGCAAATAAAGAGGTAGCTAAATTCATTTGGGATAGAGCAAAGGCCCAGGGCATAAATGCAAAAGGAATTTATAGAATTCACGATATACCAGATAAGACACGCATCGCCGACCTGAGTGAATTCGTCCGCTCACTCGGTCACACTTTGCACTTAAATGAAGAGGGTGACATTTCACCAGCCGAATTAAACCGCCTTCTTTCTGCAGTGGAAAATAAGCCGGAGGCAAATGTTATTCGTATCGCTGTTATTCGCTCTATGCAAAAGGCTATTTACAGCACGAAAAATATCGGCCACTTCGGACTCGGATTCACTTACTACACGCACTTCACTTCCCCTATTCGCCGTTATCCAGACCTTATAGTTCACAGAATCTTAGACACTTTCCTTTCAGGTAAAAAGATGGCTGAAAGTGTGCTTTTAGGATTAGAAAGAGTAGCCGCACAGTCCACAGAAAGAGAAATCTCCGCCGCTGAAGCCGAACGTTCGTCAATCAAATACAAACAGATAGAATATATGAGCGATAAAATCGGTAATGCATACGACGGTACTATTTCAGGCGTTACTGAATGGGGCTTTTACGTGGAAGAAAAAGAAACTCGCTGTGAAGGCATGATAAGGATCAAAGACCTCAGTGATTCTGAAGGCGAATTCTTTATCTTTGATAAAAAGAGTATGTCTCTCGTCGGTGAGAAATCTAAAAAGCGTTTAAGACTAGGCGACACTGTTCGCTTCACTGTAATGGGCGCGAATCTCGAAAAGAAAACTCTGGAATACGCTTTAGTAAAATAACTTTAATAAAATAAAAAATTTGGCCTGTAAAAAATAATCGGGCGGGATTGCACCTGCAATCCCGCCCCTTTCCAACCCTCCTTGGAGTTTACCACGCACTACACTACACTGCTTACCAAACCCGAATGCTACCACTGGCCCGAACCCCTTGTACTATGGTTTTATATATTATACTCCTATCAAATAAGAAAAGAGTGCAAAAGGTGCATATCATTTTGCCACAGCCAACGCCTCTTCGAACTTAATAGAAAGTAGTTTGGAAGCGCCTTCACGGCCCATGGTTACGCCATATAATACGCCGGCTCTGGACATCGTTTCTCTATTATGTGTTATTAAGATAAGCTGTGAGCGCTCGGCTAAGCCGGAAACCATGTCTCCGTACTTTCGAGAATTTGCCTCATCTAGCGCAGCGTCAGTTTCATCGAGAATTATAAATGGTGGCGGTTTGACCTGAGAAATGGCAAATAGAAGGGCGATGGACGTGAGTGCCCTTTCGCCTCCTGAAAGCATCATTAATCCTTTTATCTTTTTCCTAGGCAAAGAAACAGAAATATCAATCCCCTCCTGTGTTTCTTCTTCTGATTCAGAGCCGTCCAAACTATCTGGAACAGATCCGTCTTCACTTAAATTAAGGGACGTGAGTGAACGAGTTCTTTTCTTTTCTCTGACTACATTTAGTCCGGCGGAACCACCACCGAACATGAGTTCAAAGAGTCTTTGGAATTCAGAATTTATTTTTAACACTCCATCTTTAAATTCGAGGTTCAGTCGTGCATCGAGTTCAGCGATCAACTGCTTTAAACTTTCAGATGATTTATGTAGATCTTCGAGCTCTCTCGCGAGGAATGCATCTCTTTCAGTAGTCTCTAAAAATTCCTTTTCTACCTCTGCTCCGCCGGCTCCACCGGCCTCTTCTAGGCGGATCTTTGTCCTCTCTATTTCATGCTTTCTGTTTTGCTGTTTTTCTCTAGGCTCTTTAATAAATTCAGCTGGGTTAATGACAGCGCCTTCTGGTGTAAGGATATTTACGCTTTCATAGTCCACCGCTTCACGCCCGACTAATGCATAAGCATCATGAATATCCTGTTCAAAGAGTACTTCGTCCTGCTTTAATTTACTTTCTCTAAAGCGAATTGAGTCTAGTGTGGAGCGGACATCGTTTTGGCGGGCGACGATTCTGAATATTTCTCTTTCAGCGTCTCTATTCGTATCTTTTTCTTTTTCAATTTCACTTTGTACTGCTTTATATTCAGAGCGCAAAGTATCCTCATTTTCTGATACTTCTTTTAATTTCTGGCTAATCGTAATTTTATTTTGCTCTAAATTAGTTATATCCTTCTTTGCCTCATCTACTGCACTCGTATCACGAACAGCAGTATTAGCTGAGAGGAATTTAAAACAGGAATCTTTTATCTTTTTTATAAGGTCCCTTAGGAATGAAGCGTCTGTCGCTGGCTCAGAGTTTTTAATGTTTTCAGACTGGTCTATGTCTATTTGAATTTCTTTTACAAATTTTTCAACTTCGCGGAAATAAATGAGCTTTTCGGAGTCTGACTTTTGCTTATCTTCTTCTCTTTTTATGAATCGCTCGATAGATGATATCTCTCCGTCTATTCTCCCCGCCTCGCGATTCATTTTCTCCTTCTCATCTAAAACTAGGCGGAGCTTCGCCTCTGTGTTTATAAGCTGACTACCCTTTTCATTCTGCTTACTGGATTCAGCCATGATTTTCTTCACTTTTTCGAGATCAGAGGTGAGCTTTTCGAATTCGGCTTTCGGACCGGCGATTTCGGCTGTAATCTTTTCTTTTTCAGAATTCAAATATGCTTTTTCTCTGGCGAAATATTCTTTATAGGCTAGGCGAAGTGCATCGCGTAATTCGCGAGCACGCTGTATTTTCTCCACCTGCTTTTTTAGGAATTTTAAGTGAGGAGCGATTTCCCTTCGAAGTGACTCTACTTGTGAAATATTCTCCTCTGTCTTTTCTAGTTTTCGGAGACTCTCTGACTTTTTATACTGATAGATTTTAAGACCGAGCGCATCCTCTATCATCTCCCTTCGTTCGCGTATATTTGCCGAAAGAATTCTATCAGCTTCACCCTGAGAGATTATATGGTGGCCGGAAGAACCTATATGTGCACTAGCTAAAAGCTCCACTACATCCTTTAGACGTACTGGTGTTCCATTAATTAAATATTCATTTGAAGAATCGCGGTGAACGACGCGCTCTATGGAGATTTCATCGAAGTCCAGTGGAAAAATTCTTTGAATATTATTAAAGGTGACCTTTACTGATGCGCGATTTCCTTTAGTAAGTTCGCCTGAACCATTCCAGATCAAATCCTCACCACGCTTACCACGAAGTGATTTTATAGACTGCTCACCGAGCACGAAGCGAAAAGCCTCTGCCACATTTGATTTACCGGAGCCATTCGGTCCCACTATTCCTGTAATCGGAGACGAAAACTCTAAAGAAGATTTCTTTGCAAATGACTTAAACCCCGAAAGCTCCAAGCTCTTTAAATACATAGGCAAATTTTAACATTTCTATAAAAAAATAATAGCAGTTTGACTCTAAAATCAAAAAGAGTATACTAATAATACAAATGGCCATTAGGCCCCGGAGATCCCGCCCAAAAGGCGGGAATCGTCTTTTATAGGATATAACTCTTTTATATTAGTAATTATTTTATCAAAGATGGAATCGCCGACTTTATACATAAGTCGATTTAATCTCTTTGAACTAATAGCTCGTTGTTGAGATAGAATTACTGTGTGTTTTTTATCTCTGACAATAAAAGAAAAATAATATTCACCAGATTTCTCTTTTGATGTTAGTGGTGCCACGATTAAAAAATCTTTCGAATATTTCTTCAAAATTAATACAGGTCTTTCGAACTGATCATTTTTTCCATCCTGTTCAAATCCTATATTTAGACCGAGAGAACACCACCAAATTTCCCTCTCATGAAACAATACATTCTTTTCTTTCTTCTCTAATCCCCTTTTAATATCAGTCCATTTACTAAAAGGTTTTAAAAGCGTGTCCTCTATACCATCAAGTCTCATTTTTTCAGCCATTCTAAGATCTTCAAAGAAAATCTGCCCCTGTCTTAAAGTATCTTCCTCGAAATGATTCCAGACCCATTTTGAACCATCAAATGCCGTGCTTAAAATATTAAAGATTTTTTGTACTGCAAAAAATAATTCCTCAAATTCTTTGTAAACTATGTTTGGGATATTAGCTCTATCGAAATGCATGTCAAAATGTGCTACATCTTTATTTCTTATGTTTTTTAGTTTTTCTATATTTATTTTCTGAGATTTAATTATCTTTTCTATTTCTTCTTTGATGTTGTTGTCAATATTTAACTCAGAAATTATCTTATTTATACTTAATGAATCATCGTTTTTATCAAAAAAGATAGACAAATCAATGATAAAATTATAAAAAGATGATCTTAATAAAACACTAAACAATATAGGATATCTACCCATTACCTCGACATTTCCCTTTGCCAAAAGCTCTCCGATTTGAATATTTCTAGATAATTCTATCCATTTCCAGACACAATAAAAGCCATAGGCAGAGTGCATTCTACCTGCAGCGACTTCCATTATTTCTTTTATATCGTTTCCCTCAAACACTGTAGAAATATGATATCACCTTTCTACTTTTTTTAGTCTTGCCTGTATTACAATATATATTTCCGAATATGAAATATTTTTAATTTTTTAATTTTATATTTTTACCACCCCTTCGCCTCTAGTCCCTTTTCTGCTGCTGCCTGCTCTGCTTCCTGTTTAGAAGGACCGGTGCCTGTGGCGACCTGACTTTTGCCGATAAAGACGCCGATAGTGAACTGCTTATCATGATCTGGACCAGTTTCCCGAACGAGTTTATAACTCGGAGTGATTCCTGATTCTTCCTGAGCGCGCTCCTGAAAACGGCTTTTCGCATCTAGCCATAATTTATTCTTCACGATCAAATCTATATCCGACATACCAAGCACGTATTTAGTGATGAATTTAGAAGCCTCATCATAACCGAGGTCTAGGTAAATAGCGCCGATTAATGCCTCTATAGTATCCGCGAGGATTATTGAGCGAGCACGACCGATATCCTTTGCCTCTCCTTTCGATAAAAGCAAATATTCATTAATGCCGAGTTCGGTGGCTATTCGTCCTAGATTAATAGTATTAACGAGCGCTGCACGGTATGAAGTCAAATCTCCTTCTGCTCTATCAGGGAATTTTAAATATAGAAAATGAGTGATGACGAGCTCTAAAACAGCATCGCCTAAAAATTCTAAGCGCTCATTATTCTCTAATCCCTGCTTTTTATGTTCATTCAAATATGATCTATGCGTAAAAGCGCGCGTAAAAAGAGCTTTGTCTTTAAATGACAAACCTAGTTTTTTCTCAAATTTTTCGAGTTCTGAAGTCATTTTTGTATTTCTATTTTATATATTTTATAAAAATATTTTTTGCAAACATTAAGCTTTGCCTTCTGAAAGTAAGGTTACGGCCTTAGTGACCATTGGTAAAATATCATTATAAAAATTAAGGTCAAGTATTTCGGCGAGCTTAAACCACTGTGCATCATCTAGCCCACCCTTCGCTGCTAATTTTAAAGGTTCATAACTAGCTTCAGCGAGGAAATAGTGCACCTGCTTTCTAATCTTTCCGAGTTCAGGATCAGAGGCAATGTATTCATTTGAACCTAGGTCTTCTTTTATCTTTACATCTGCTCCGATCTCCTCCTTTATCTTTGCCACTGTTCCTTCACGGATGTCCACTTCTGCTGGAATTTTTCCTTTAGAAAGAGTCCAGTGTCCGAATACATCATGTACAAGCGCTAAATATATTTCGCCATCGCTTCTAGCGTAGACTATAGCACCACCGAGGTTCTGAATAGGCATTTGCTCATATGGAATGTCTGGAATCTTTTTCTTCTTTGGAGAGACTTCATCCTTTCCGGGTTCGCCGATTTCTTTATAAACCGCACCGAGCACTCCGTTTATAAACTTTCCACTATTTTCTCCTCCGAATGTCTTTGCTAATTCGATAGCCTCATTAATAGCCACCTTCGCCGGAACCTCTTTTCTGTCTGCAAAAAGAAGCTCGTATAGTCCTATACGAAGCACATTTCTATCTACTATGGAAATCTTATCTATCGGCCACTCAGGTGCAGCCTTTTTAATAATATCGTCTATATCTGACTGCTTATTCATCACACCGTCCACGATATTTTTAGCAAAATCAATATCCCCCATGCCCGGAGCGAACTCCGCCACGTTTCTGTCTATACTTTCTTTAATCGTCTCACCTTCTGCGAGCACGCCACTGCGCATATCCCATTCGAATAGGGTTTGGAGAGAGATTGACCTTGAAAGATGTCTATTTGCCATTTTTTTATTTTTCTAAAGAACTTTTTTTATTTTTAATGAACATTTTATTAAACGAGGGGTAAGTTATCTAGCCGTTTCGACTTCTTTAGTCTTTTTTGCCTTTTTAGTAATAGCGGCCTTAACATCTATAACCTGTCTGCCGTTATAATATCCGCAAGTGACGCAAACAGTGTGTGACTGGTGTACTCCGCCACAGTTTGAGCACTTAGAAAGACGAACGCCTGTAAGGGCATGATGTGATCTTCTATTATCTCGGTGGGCCCGAGTAGCACGCATTCTGTTTACCATAATGTGCACACTATACACCTTTTTTAATTTTTTGCAAATGTGCGTATCGACTCACGTAAAATGACACTATGGGTCGAACTAGCTACCTTTGAAGTAGGACAGTAGAATTAATGTATTAACAAAATAATTAATTTAATTGTCATATGAAATATCATCATTTGTCTTTTGGAGAGAGGTTTTGTATTGAGAAAATGTATAGCGCAGGATCTGCAAT